>NZ_JBEXTV010000086.1:0-414 GCF_040628835.1 Streptomyces sp. NPDC006134
CCACAGTGGCCGGGGACCACAGTGGCCGGGGACCGAGGACCGGCGGACACACCGGTCCCCGGATCACTGCGGTCCCAGGCGGACGCACCGGACGCCGCGGCACCGTGCCTCCCGGGGCCGGCCGGCATGACCTGGACCGAGCGGACCGTACAGACCGAGCGGACAGAGCAGCCCGACCGGACCAATCCGGATGATCATGACTGGTCCGGTCGATCCGTACCGAGCCGGGTGCCCGGCAGCACCTCGCGCCGTGGCACCCTCCGCACGGTCGGACACCCCGGCCCGGTCGCGGTCCGTCCGGCCCCGGCCCGTCCCACGGATCGTCCGCCAGACGTTCCGGGGCCGGTCCAGGACCGCTCCAGGACCGCTCCGGCGAGCGGATCGCCCCGGCACCCGCCCCCGGATCCCGGCACC
>NZ_JBEXTV010000086.1:513-22733 GCF_040628835.1 Streptomyces sp. NPDC006134
CCGCCCGGCGACCCGGACACCCGCCCGCACATCCCTGCACACCCCTGCACACCCCGGCACCCGACCAGGCGGCCCCGGCACCCGCCCGGCGACCCGGACACCCGCCCGCACATCCCTGCACACCCCTGCACACCCCGGCACCCGACCAGGCGGCCCCGGCACCCGCCCGGCGACCCCGGTGCCCGACCGCGGAACCCGGCACCCGGCGCCCGGGTCTTAGCACCGCACGCACGTCAGGCCGCGACGCGGGCCGCTCGCCACCGTGGCGATCCGCGCAGAAGAGGGCGGCGGGACGGGCGCCCGGCCCGTGCACTCGCCTCCCGCCCCCGCCCCGCCCCCTACCCGGCCGAGACCTCCCAGGGAAGGATTCCCTCCGTGGCAACGACAACCCCCACACGGGGCGCCCACAAGACACCGCCCGGCGGCTCCGGCGCCGCGCCGAAAGAGCGCAGCGCCTGGCGTGCGCGGCTGTGGCGCTTCGACGACAAGGTGTCGCCGTACGCGTACATCGCCCCCTTCTTCCTCGTCTTCGGCGCCTTCGGGCTCTACCCGCTCCTCTACACCGGGTGGATCGCCCTGCACCGGGTGGAGATGGCGGGCCTGGACCAGTCCGAATGGGTCGGCTGGGACAACTTCGCCAAGATCCTCCAGGACTCCGAGTTCTGGCTGTCCGTCAGCAACACCTTCGTCATCGGCGTCATCTCGACCGTCCCGCAGCTCCTCATGGCGCTGGGCCTGGCCCACCTGCTCAACTACAAGCTGCGGGCCAGCACGTTCTGGCGGACGGTGATCCTCACCCCGTACGCCACCTCGGTGGCGACCGCGGCCCTCGTCTTCGCCCTGGTCTTCCGGGCCGACGGCGGCCTGGTCAACTGGGTGCTGGGCTTCTTCGGCGTCGACGCCGTGGACTGGGGCAACGGCCACTGGACGTCCAAGATCGCCATCGCGATCATCGTGATCTGGCGCTGGACCGGCTACAACGCGCTGATCTACCTGGCGGCCATGCAGGCCGTGCCGACGGACCTGTACGAGGCGGCCTCGATCGACGGGGCCAACCGCTGGCAGCAGTTCCTCAAGGTGACCATCCCCTCGCTGCGGCCGACGATCCTGTTCACCATCGTCATCTCGACCATAGGCTCGCTTCAGCTGTTCGGTGAGCCGCTGCTGCTCCAAGGCGGCACCCTCGGCTCCGTCGGCGGCAGCGAGCACCAGTACGAGACCCTCAGCATCTACCTCTACAACTACGGCTGGAAGCTCGGGCACCTGGGCCCGGCCGCGGCCGTCGCCTGGGCCATGCTCGTCCTGCTGCTGCTCATCGCCCTGATCAACTGGATCGTCGGCCGGTTCATGCGCAAGAGCGCGGTCTGACGGGAGCGACAACGATGACTACGACCAGTCCCACCAAGACCGCCGCGCCGCACCCCGGCACGGCCCCGCTCCCCGCCTCCGCGGGCACCGGCCGCAACCGCTTCAAGATCGGCGCCGGCGGACAGCTCAAGGGCGGCCCGTTCACCTACCTCATCCTGGCCGTCGTCGGCCTGGGCTCGGTCTTCCCGCTGTACTGGACGCTGGTGGCCGCCTCGCACGACCAGCAGCGGGTCCTCGACAGCCCGCCGCCGCTCGTGCCGGGCGGCAGGCTCCTGAACAACCTGGAGGCGGCCTGGGAGCAGGCCAACCTCGGCAAGGCCATCGTCAACAGCGTCATCGTGGCCGGCTCCATCACCGCGGCCACGCTGTTCTTCTGCACCCTGGCCGGCTACGCCTTCGCCAAGATGCGCTTCCGCGGCCGGGGCGTGCTGATGACCGCGGTCATCGCCACCCTGACCATCCCCCCGCAGCTCAGCGTCGTCCCGCTGTTCATGATGATGTCCGACATCGGGTGGGGCGGGCAGCTGGAGTCGGTGATCTTCCCGACCCTCGTCGGCGCCTTCGGCGTCTTCTTCATGCGCCAGTACCTGCTGGAGGCCCTGCCCTACGAGCTGATCGAGGCGGCCAAGGTGGACGGGGCGAACAACCTGCGCATCGTGTGGCACGTGGTCCTGCCCGCGGCCCGGCCCGCGATGATGGTGCTCGGCATGCTCACCTTCGTGCAGGCGTGGAACGACTTCTTCTGGCCCTTCCTCGCCCTGAACCAGCAGAACCCCACCATCCAGGTGGCCCTCGGCCAGCTCAGCGCCTCCTACACCCCCGACCAGAGCATCGTCATGGCCGGCGCGCTGATCAGCACCCTGCCGCTGCTGCTGGTCTTCGTGATCTTCGGCAAGCAGATCGTCGGAGGCATCATGACGGGCGCCGTCAAGGGCTGACGCCGGACCACCACCGACGCCGGACCACCACCGACGCCGGACCGCCACCGACGCCGGTCCGACCGCTCGCCGCGCCCCGCCCGCCCACCGTCCGGTACGGCCCGCCCTGCCCAGCCCCGCACACGGGCCGTACCGGACCCGGGCCGCGCGCGTCCGCGAGAGCCGCCCGCCCACCCCTCCTCCCCCCACAGCCGGTCCACTGTCCGGCCTCTCCTCACGCCACTTTGGGAGCGTTCACACCATGACCACCGTACGACCCGAGGTCACCGCCCGGCCGGCATCGGCCCTCTCCTTCCCCACGGACTTCGTCTGGGGCGCCGCCACCGCTGCCTACCAGGTGGAGGGCGCCGCCGCCGAGGACGGCCGCACCCCCTCCATCTGGGACACCTTCAGCCACACCCCCGGAAAGGTCCTCAACGGCGACACCGGCGACATCGCCGCCGACCACTACCACCGCTACCGCGACGACGTGGCGCTGATGAAGGACCTCGGCCTGAAGGCGTACCGCTTCTCCGTCTCCTGGTCCCGGGTCCAGCCCACCGGCCGCGGCCCCGCCGTCGAGCGCGGCCTGGACTTCTACCGCCGCCTCACCGACGAGCTCCTCGAGGCCGGCATCACCCCCGTCGCCACCCTCTACCACTGGGACCTGCCGCAGGAGCTGGAGGACGCGGGCGGCTGGCCGCACCGCGACACCGCGCACCGCTTCGCCGAGTACGCCGGCATCATGGCCCGCGCCCTCGGGGACCGGATCGGCGTGTGGACCACCCTCAACGAGCCCTGGTGCTCGGCGTTCCTCGGCTACGGCTCCGGCGTGCACGCCCCGGGCCGCACCGACCCGGCCGCCACCCTGCGCGCCGCCCACCACCTCAACCTGGCCCACGGCCAGGCGATCGGGGCGCTGCGCGCGGCGCTGCCGGCGTCCGCGCAGACCTCCATCACCCTCAACCTGCACCAGGTGCGCCCGCTCACCGGCAGCCCCGAGGACGCCGAGGCGGCCCGCCGCATCGACGCGGTCGGCAACCGGATCTTCACCGGCCCGATCCTGGACGGCGCCTACCCCGAGGACCTGCTCGCCGACACCGGTCACCTCGTCGACTGGGGGCAGCTGGTGCGGGACGGGGACCTGGCCGAGATCTCCCGCCCCATCGACGTGCTCGGCGTCAACTACTACGCGCCGACCGTGGTCTCCCTGCCCGCCGACGGCGCCGGCACGACGAAGAACGACGGCCACGGCGCGAGCGACCACTCGCCGTGGACCGGCTCCGAGCACGTCGCCTTCCACCTCGCCAACGACAACCTCACGGCGATGAACTGGGCCATCGACGCGAGCGGGCTGCACACCCTGCTGACCGGCCTGGCGGCCTCCCACCCCTCCCTGCCGCTGATGGTCACCGAGAACGGCGCCGCCTTCGACGACTACGTCTCCCCCGAGGGCCGGGTCAACGACCCGCAGCGGATCGCCTACCTGCACGCCCACCTGGACGCCGTCCGGCGGGCGATCGCCGACGGAGCCGACGTACGCGGCTACTTCCTGTGGTCGCTGCTGGACAACTTCGAATGGTCCTACGGCTACTCCAAGCGCTTCGGCGCCGTCTACGTCGACTACTCCACCCAGCGCCGCATCCCCAAGGCGAGCGCCCACTGGTACGCCGAGGTGATCCGGCAGAACGCGCTGCCCGCCGCCGGCGCGCAGGACTGACGCCCCGCCCCGGCCCCGGGGGCGCCGCCGTGACACCGGCCGCGCCCCCGTCCGGCTTTCCGGGCCCGGCTTTCCGTGCTTGGCTCCCCGCGCCCCGGCGGGAGCGGCCCGGCGAGGAAACGATCCGGCGGGGAAACGTTCCGGCAGGCGAGGGGCGACGGGCCCGGGTGCGGCGCGGTCCCGGCTGTTACATTCCTGGCCTGACGGCTGCGAACGGGAGGCGGCGATCATGACGGTCAACGGTGGGCGGAGCCGGGGCGGCCGGCGGCCGACCCTGGAGGAGGTCGCTGCCCGCGCCGGTGTCGGCCGCGGCACCGTCTCCCGCGTGATCAACGGCTCGCCCCGGGTCAGCGACGCGACACGGGCCGCCGTCGAGGCGGCGGTGGCGGAGCTCGGCTACGTCCCGAACACGGCCGCGCGGGCCCTGGCCGCCAACCGCACGGACGCCGTCGCGCTGGTCGTGCCGGAGCCGGAGACCCGGTTCTTCGCCGAGCCGTACTTCTCGGACATGCTGCGCGGCGTCGGGGCCGAGCTGTCCGACACCGAGATGCAGCTGCTGCTGATCTTCGCGGGCAGCGACCGGGAGCGGCGGCGGCTCGCCCAGTACCTGGCCGCGCACCGGGTGGACGGCGTCCTGCTGGTCTCGGTGCACGCCGACGATCCGCTGCCGGACCTGCTGGCGCAGCTGGAGATCCCCGCGGTGATCAGCGGCCCGCGGTCGGCCGCGGAGTCCCTTCCCTCGGTGGACTCCGACAACTACGGCGGCGCCCGCTCGGCCGTGGAGCACCTGCTCGCCGGGGGGCGGCGCCGGATAGCCCACATCACCGGCCGCCTCGACGTCTACGGCGCCCAGCGGCGCGTGGAGGGCTACCGGGCCGCCCTGCGGGACGCGGGGCACGCCGCGGACGAGCGGCTGATCGAGCCGGGGGACTTCACGGAGGAGGGGGGCCGCCGCGCGATGGCGGCCCTGCTGGAGCGCTGCCCGGACCTGGACGCGGTCTTCGCCGGCTCCGACGTGACCGCGGCCGGTGCCCGCCAGGCGCTGCGGGAGGCGGGCCGCCGCATCCCGGACGACGTGGCCCTCGTCGGCTACGACGACTCCGCGATCGCCCGCCACATGGACCCGCCCCTGACCAGCGTGCGCCAGCCCATCGACGAGATGGGCCGCCGGATGATCGGCCTCCTCCTCGCCGAGATAGCCGATCGCCGCCCGGCGGTGGCGCGGGGGCCGGAGCGGCAGCAGGTGGTCCTGCCGACCGAACTGGTGGTGCGCCGGTCCTCGTGACCCGGCCGGGGCGCCCGCCCCTGCCCGCCCTCGCGCACAGGACCCCGAAACGGAATCAGCCGGTGACCTTTCGCAAGGCCACCGGCTGACTAACCAGGGTGAGTGACGGGACTCGAACCCGCGGCATCCTGGACCACAACCAGGTGCTCTACCAGCTGAGCTACACCCACCATGACCGGATCCCCGGGGAGTTTCTCCCCGACCGGCCGAGAAAAAGTGTACAGGGTCCGAAGGGGTGCTCGCGCACGGCTTTCGCGGCGCCCCTTCCCGGGCCCCCGTTCCGCCTATTGGGCGGGCAGGACGTGCCGGGCCGCGATCGCCTTGGCGGTGTCGGAGTCGGGGCCGGGCTGCGGGACGAAGACGGCCTCGCGGTAGTAGCGCAGCTCGGCGATGGACTCGCGGATGTCGGCGAGCGCGCGGTGGTTGCCGTTCTTCTGCGGACTGTTGAAATACGCCTTCGGGTACCAGCGGCGGGCCAGCTCCTTGATCGACGAAACGTCGACGATCCGGTAGTGGAGGTAGTCCTCCAGGGTCGGCATGTCCCTGAGGAGGAAGCCGCGGTCGGTGCCGACCGAGTTGCCGCACAGGGGCGCCTTGCCCGGCTCCTTCACGTACTTCTTCACGTACGCCAGGACCTGCTCCTCGGCGTCCGCCAGCGTCGTGCCGTTCTCCAGCTCCGCGAGCAGCCCGGACGCGGTGTGCATCTGACGCACCACCTCCGGCATCGTCTCCAGCGCCCGCTCCGGCGGGCGGATGACGATGTCCACGCCGTCGCCGAGCACGTTCAGCTCGGAGTCGGTGACGAGGGCGGCCACCTCGATGAGCGCGTCGTCGGACAGCGAGAGGCCGGTCATCTCGCAGTCGATCCACACCATGCGATCGTTCATGCGAACACCCTACGGCGGTCGTGCCGCGCCGTGGTCCCCGGCAGGGGGCGGGCTTTCGCGGGGCCGCCGGGGCGCTGCCGCGGAGGCTGCCGCTCCCGGGGCCCGCCGTGGCCGGGAGAGGCCCGGTTCCCGGGCCGCCGGGCGCCTGCGTCCCCGCGGTGCCGGACGGGCGCGTCCCCGCGGTGCCGGACGGGCGGGTTCCCCTCCCGTCCGGCGTTCCGCGGCGTCCGCCGGGTGTCAGGTGGCGCTGCGCTGCCCCGGCACGCTCGCCCGGCTGGGCACGTACGCCTCACGGCCGTTCTCCGACGAGGCCGCGTGCAGCGGCTGCGGCGACGGGGAGCCGACGGTGCCGGCCGCCGCGCGGCGGGACTGGTACGGCACCGGGCCGTCCCCGGCGAGCGGCCCGGACTGCTGGACCGCGGACGGGGACGGGCCGGACGCCGCCGGGGCACCGGCCGCGCCGCCCTCGCCGGCGGCCTGCTTGTCGCCCTGGGGCCGGCGGGCGCGGTAGGCGGCCCGGTAGGCGGCCGGGGACGAGCCCAGCTGACGGCGGAAGTGGCCACGCAGGGCCACCGGCGAGCGGAAGCCGCAACGGCCCGCGACCTCGTCCACCGAGTAGTCCGACGTCTCCAGCAGCCGCTGCGCCTGCAGCACCCGCTGCGTGATCAGCCACTGCAACGGCGCGCTGCCCGTCAGCGAGCGGAACCGGCGGTCGAACGTACGACGGCTCATGTACGCGCGTGCCGCCAGCGTCTCCACGTCGAACTGCTCGTGGAGGTGTTCCAGCGCCCAGGCGACGACCTCGGCGAGCGGGTCGGCGCCGATCTCCTCGGGTAAAGACCGGTCGAGGTAGCGCTCCTGGCCGCCGCTGCGGCGCGGCGGCACCACCAGGCGCCGGGCCAGCGCCCCGGCCGCCTCGCTGCCGTGGTCGGTGCGCACGATGTGCAGGCACAGGTCGATGCCGGCCGCCGTGCCCGCCGAGGTCAGCACGTCCCCGTCGTCGACGAACAGCTCGCGCGGGTCGACGTGCACCGACGGGTAGCGCTTGGCCAGCGTCGGCGCGTACATCCAGTGCGTGGTCGCGGGACGGCCGTCGAGCAGGCCCGCCGCCGCCAGCACGAAGGCGCCGGTGCACAGCCCGACGATGCGGGCCCCCTCCTCGTGCGCCCGGCGCAGGGCGTCGAGCGCCTCCTGGGGCGGTGGCGAGGTGATCGAGCGCCACGCGGGCACCACCACGGTGCCGGCCCGGGAGATCGCCTCCAGGCCGTGCGGCGCGGTCAGTTCCAGGCCCCCCGTGGTCCGCAGCGGGCCCTCCTCGCCGGCGCACACCAGCAGGCGGTAGCGCGGCACGCCGGCGTCCTGGCGGTCGACCCCGAACACCGACAGCGGTATGGAACTCTCGAAGATGGGTCCGCCGCTGAACAGCAGCACCGCGACGATCTCCTTGCGGCGTCGCCCGGACAGCTTCCGGGCCGCGGCGTCCGGCGCGGCAGCGGAGTCGTGGCTCATCCTGCTAAGCCCCCCTCGGTGGTCGCGGCGCCCTGGTCCCTTCGGGTCTGTCGCTCCAACACGTTTCCCCTCGGTCCTGCACGAGTCCCCCGCCGTAGACAGTCATGATCGAATCTACTGCGTCCCGTCATGCCGGGGTGGCCGGTTCGGCACTCGGCACATTGTCGACATGACAACTTGGCGTGAAGCATTCGATCACGAAGCGTTGCACTCGCGGGCGCCCCAGGGAAGTGCGCCTTGTGGCAGTGGCCAATCCCCGTAGGGTGCGCAGGGGCCCGGAGACCCTTTCCGTGCAGGTGGAACGGGGGAAGGGGAGTGGTTTCGGCAAGAGCAGGGCCCCCCGCAGAAGTTGGCTGAAAAGAAACGGGGGCGTGCGCGGAAACCGGTCAGTCGACCGGTGTGCTCCCCCTGCCGTGCCGACCGCCCCCGCGCGCCCCCGGCCCGGTCCGGCCGCCCCCGGCGGGCGGACCGGCCGCGCACCGCTCCGAGCGGCGCAGGAGCACGCGGCACGCGCCGGTGACGGCGGCCAGGCCGAGGGCCGTGCCGGCGGCACCGGCCAGGGAGGTGCCGAACCACAGGAGCACGACGGGGACGAGGACGCAGCTGAAGGCGGCCCAGCGGACCAGGTCGGTGATGCCGTCCCGTCCCCGCGTATCCGCGTGGCGCGGCCCGGGAGGCGTCTCGGGGGGCGCGGCGGGGTCCTGCGGTCCGGACATGGGGGCTCCCTGGGGCGGTGGCTCGCGTGGATCAACGGCCGTCCGGCCCGCCGGTCACTGTCCGTCCCGGGCGGGCCCGTGACGTCATCCCCACGGGTAACGGAATTCCCCGCAAACCGCCTGTACAGCGCAGCAACCATTGCGTTGCGGGCGCCCCCTCGTGCATGCTCCGGGGAACCGCCACGGAGAGTGCGCGGGATCTGGGCTAAGGAGGCGTGCCGCCGTACCCTTGCGGGTATGGGGTTGGGAAGACCATTCCCGGACACAGCTCCGCCGCACACTGATGTCCCACCCATAAAGGATCACAACGCCGAGACAGCCATGGCCGGTCACGAATTCTTCGAACCCGCGGACCGCAAGCGGCCGGTCGCCGACCCGACGGCGGCCGACCCCCTGGCGGCGGAAGAGCTTCACCACGCGTGCGATCCCGCCTTCAGGCACGGCGTGGTCGTCGGCTTCGACGGCTCCCTCTCCAGCGAGCGCGCCCTCGCCTACGCGATCGGCATGGCACGGCGGCTGGGGTCGGGCCTGATCATCGTCCATGTGGCCAACCGGCTGCCCACGACCGTGTGGGCGGGCTGCGAGCCCCCTGTCTTCGTCGACGTGCCGGACCACCGCACCGAGGTGCTGGGCCTGGAGCTGGCGTGCGCGGACTACCTCGCCGAGGTGCCGTGGATCCTGGTCGAGCGCGGCGGCGACATCTGCCACGAGCTCGAAGAGGTGGGGCGGGAGTACGAGGCGGACGCGATCGTCGTCGGCTCCACGCACGGCATCGTGGGCCGCATCTTCGGCTCCGTCGCCGGCCGGCTCGCCAAGCGGGCGAAGCGGCCCGTCGTCGTCATCCCGTAACCCCGTCACCCCGTAACCCCGTCATCCCGTAACCCCGCGCGTCCGCCGCCGCGCCCGCGCCCGCGACGCGCCACCGGAGCGGCGGCCTCGGACGGCGGGGCGGCAACTTCCTTGCGCGGCGGGGCGATTCACCGGGCCGCGAGGGTGTCCGCCCTCTGGCGGAGGGCATATACCGGTCAACGCACCACCGCGCACACGGGAAGGGAGTCTTCCCGGGCGCGCTGCCGGCCGGGGGGTGACGGCCACCGGCGGGCGGCTCCGGGCCGGGGCAGGGCGGCCCCGGCCCCAAGGGGACGACCCCCTGTGCGGATGGCACACAGGGGGTCGTTCATGTCCGGCCGCGGGCGGGGGCGTTACTCCACCGTCACCGACTTGGCCAGGTTGCGCGGCTTGTCGATGTCCCGGCCGAGCGCCAGCGCCGTGTGGTAGGCGAGGAGCTGGAGCGGGATGCCCATGAGGATCGGGTCCAGCTCGTCCTCGTTCTTCGGCACGACGATGGTGTGGTCGGCCTTCGGCTGGTCCTGGTGGGCGACGGCGAGGATCCTGCCGCTGCGGGCCTTGATCTCCTCCATGGCCGCGCGGTTCTTCTCCAGCAGGTCGTCGTCCGGCACGATCGCCACCGTCGGCAGCGCGGGCTCGATCAGCGCGAGCGGGCCGTGCTTGAGCTCGGAGGCCGGGTAGGCCTCGGCGTGGATGTAGGAGACCTCCTTGAGCTTCAGGGAGGCCTCACGGGCGACCGGGTAGCCGCGGACACGGCCGATGAAGAGCATGGAGCGGGCCTCGGCGAACTGCTCGGCCAGCTTCTCGACCTCCTCCTCCTGCTCCATGATCTCGGAGATCTGCTGCGGCAGCCGGCGCAGGCCCTCGATGATCCGCCTGCCGTCGCGCACGGACAGGTCGCGCACCCGGCCCAGGTGCAGGGCGAGCAGCGCGAAGGCGACGCAGGTGTTGGTGAAGCACTTGGTCGACACCACGCACACCTCGGGACCGGCGTGCACGTAGATGCCGCCGTCGGCCTCCCGCGCGATCGCGGAGCCGACCACGTTGACCACGCCCAGCACCCGGGCGCCCTTGCGCTTGAGCTCCTGCACGGCCGCCAGCACGTCGTACGTCTCACCGGACTGGGAGACGGCGACGTACAGGGTGTCGGGGTCGACGACCGCGTTGCGGTAGCGGAACTCCGAGGCCGGCTCGGCGTCGGCGGGGATGCGGGCCAGCTCCTCGATCATCTGGGCGCCGATCATGCCCGCGTGGTACGAGGTGCCGCAGCCGAGGATCTTCACGCGGCGGATGCGGCGCGCCTCGCGGGCGTCCAGGTTGAGGCCGCCCAGGTGCACGGTGGAGAAGCGGTCGTCGATCCGGCCGCGCAGCACGCGGTCCACGGCGTCGGCCTGCTCGTGGATCTCCTTGTGCATGTAGGTGTCATGGCCGCCCATGTCGTAGGAGGCGGCCTCCCACTCCACGGTGGTGGGCTCGGCGGTGGTGCGGGTGCCCTCGGTGGTGTAGGTGCGGAAGTCGTCGGCCTTGAGGGTGGCCATCTCGCCGTCGTCGAGGGTGACTATCTGGCGCGTGTGGGCGACCAGGGCGGCGATGTCGGAGGCGACGAACATCTCCTTCTCGCCGATGCCGAGGACGACCGGGGAGCCGTTGCGGGCGACGACGATGCGGTCCGGGAAGTCGGCGTGCAGCACGGCGATGCCGTACGTGCCCTCGATCAGGCGCACGGTCTCGCGGACCTTGTCCTCCAGCTTCTTCGCCTGCGAGCGGGCGATGAGGTGGACGAGGACCTCGGTGTCGGTCTCGGAGAGGAACTCCACGCCGTCCGCCTCCAGCTTGCGGCGCAGGTCCTCGGCGTTGTCGATGATGCCGTTGTGGACGACGGCGACCTTGCCCTCGGCGTCCAGGTGCGGGTGGGCGTTGACGTCGGAGGGGGCGCCGTGGGTGGCCCAGCGGGTGTGGGCGATGCCGGTGGTGCCCTTGAAGCGCGCCGGGACCTTGGCCTCCAGGTCGCGGACCCGGCCCTTGGCCTTGACCATCTTCAGGCCGGCCGCCTTCGGGGAGGTGACGACGATGCCCGCCGAGTCGTAGCCCCGGTACTCCAGCCGCTGGAGGCCCTCCAGCAGCAGGGGAGCGACGTCACGCTTCCCGATGTATCCGACGATTCCGCACATAGAAACGTATTCCTCAGCCGTAGACGATGCGGCGCAGCTGGCGGAGCGAGAGCTCCGGCGGTGCCACCGCCCGGTATTTCAGGTCCGCCTCGATCCGCTCGAAGATCGTCGCGTTCACCAGGCCCTGGGCCTGGAGCTCGCGGTGGCGGCGACGGACGTACTCCTCGGTCGTCTCGTCGAAGTAGGCGAGCACGTCCTGGATCACGCGCAGCGCCTCGCCCCGGCTCAGGGGCGTCGACCGCGTCAGATGATCAACGAGTTCGTCGTGCACCCGGTAGATCCTGGGGGAGCGGTGGCCGTTTCGCAAGGATCCTGCCCGAATTCGGGCAGGGGGTGGCCGTTGATCTTGCGCGAGGGAGGGGTTTGAGGGT
This sequence comes from Streptomyces sp. NPDC006134, assembly GCF_040628835.1. Taxonomy (NCBI): domain Bacteria; kingdom Bacillati; phylum Actinomycetota; class Actinomycetes; order Kitasatosporales; family Streptomycetaceae; genus Streptomyces; species Streptomyces sp. NPDC006134. The sequence goes on from NZ_JBEXTV010000086.1 coordinate 12,307, forward strand.
GGTTTGCAGGGTTTTGCCGGTCTCGTTACTTCTCGTTGCTTCTCGTTCTTTCGGGTGCCGCCGCGGGCCGGATCACATCCGCTTCAGCACCGCCTGCTTGGCCAGGGCGAACTCCTCGTCCGTCAGGACACCGGTGCGGTGCAGCTCGCCCAGCTCCCGCAGCCGCCGCAGCAGCGCGTCGTGCTCGTCCTCGGCGGGCGCGGGCGTCCCGGGCGCGGGCGACCCCGGCGCGGGCGCCGCCGCGGGCAGGGCCGCGGGGCGTTCGGAGGCCGCCCTGGCCGGGTGCGGCAGCCGGGCCTGGACGGCGGCGGCGACCAGGGCCATCAGCGGGTCCTTCTTGAACCCCCACAGCTCCACCGCGTGGGGGTCGTACTTGGCCGGCGCCTTGGTCGGCGCGTTCCGCACGGTGAAGCGGAGGTGGCCGTTGTCCAGGCCGACCGCCGGCTGCCACTCCACGGCGGTGATGTCCGCCAGGGGCAGCGTGCGGGTGCCGGCGGCGGCCTTGGCGTCCTCCGTCTTCCAGTTCCACTCCAGGCGGACCTGCTCACCGTCGAAGCTCGCGGTGCCGTCCCCCGCCGACACCGACAACGGCACGGCGGGACCCGGCAGCAGATAGGTGTTCACCGGGTCGGACGGCACCTGCTCCAGCAGCAGGGCGTTGCGGACCTCGTCCACGACGTACTCGGCGACGCCGTACCGGTCGGGCTCCACGGTCAGCAGGTACGGGTCGTGGGGCTCCGCCAGCCGCCCGCCGGTGGCGAGCAGCAGGGGGTCGGCGCCGTCCCGCAGGCGCAGCCGCAGCCGCCCGGCCTTCCTGCCCTGCTCGAAGGAGATCCCCGCCAACGCCCGCAGCGGGACGGCGAGTTCACCCAGGGACCTGCGCAGCAGACCGACGTTCTTGTCCCGTCCGGGCGTCAGCCGCAGGGCGTCGCCGTCGAAAACCCACGTGCCGTCCTTCTGGATGATTTCCGCCATGGGGGGATTGTTTCACCGGATCTGCGGGAGAGTGGTCTACACCCATCGGGGCTTCCTTTGCGGGGCCCCGGAGTTGAGCTGAAGGGAGCGCATGTGAGACGGCACCCACGGCACCACAGAACGACTCCCCGCATGACCCGGCTGCTCGGCACGCTGCTGCTGGTGGCGGCCGGAGCCTTCGCCACCACCGCCGCCGCCCCCGCGCCGGACGCCGCGGCCCCCGTCCCCCTGGACCGGGTGATCCCGGCCCCCGCCTCGGTCGAGCCGGGCGGGTCCCCGTACCGCATCACGCGCGGCACCCACATCCGCGTCGACGGCCCGCGCGAGGCCCGCCGGGTCGGCGAATACCTCGCCGACGTGCTGCGGCCCTCGACCGGCTACCGGCTGCCCGTCACCACCCGCGGCGAGGGAGGCATCCGGCTGCGCCTGGCCGACGGCCCCTACGGCACCGAGGGCTACCGCCTCGACAGCCGCCGCTCGGGCGTCACCATCACCGCCCGCGAGCCGGCGGGCCTGTTCCACGGCGTCCAGACGCTGCGCCAGCTCCTCCCGGCCGCCGTCGAGAAGGACTCCGTCCAGCCCGGCCCCTGGCTGGTGGCGGGCGGCACCGTCGAGGACACCCCGCGCTACGCCTGGCGCGGCGCCATGCTGGACGTCGCCCGGCACTTCTTCACCGTCGACGAGGTGAAGCGGTACATCGACCAGATCGCCCTCTACAAGCTCAACAAGCTGCATCTGCACCTCAGCGACGACCAGGGCTGGCGCATCGCCGTCGACTCCTGGCCGCGCCTGGCCGCCTACGGCGGCTCCACCGAGGTCGGCGGCGGACCGGGCGGGTTCTACACCAAGGACCAGTACAAGGAGATCGTGCGGTACGCGGCCTCCCGGCACCTGGAGGTCGTCCCCGAGATCGACATGCCGGGCCACACCAACGCGGCCCTCGCCTCCTACGCCGAGCTGAACTGCGACGGCGTGGCACCCCCGCTCTACACCGGCATCAAGGTCGGCTTCAGCTCGCTGTGCGTCGGCAAGGACATCACGTACGACTTCGTCGACGACGTCGTCCGCGAGGTCGCCGCCCTCACCCCGGGCCGGTACTTCCACATCGGCGGCGACGAGGCGCACTCCACCAGCCACGCCGACTACGTGGCCTTCATGGAACGGGTCCAGCCGGTCGTCGCCAAGTACGGCAAGACCGTCATCGGCTGGCACCAGCTCACCGGCGCCGCCCCGGCCGAGGGGGCGCTCGTGCAGTACTGGGGCCTGGACCGCACCGGCGACGCGGAGAAGGCCCAGGTGGCCAAGGCCGCGCAGAACGGCACGGGGCTGATCCTGTCCCCGGCCGACCGGTCCTACCTGGACATGAAGTACACCAAGGACACCCCGCTCGGCCTGTCCTGGGCGGGATACGTCGAGGTGCAGCGCTCCTACGACTGGGACCCGGGCGCCTACCTGCCGGGCGCGCCCGCCGCCGCGGTCCGGGGCGTCGAGGCGCCGCTGTGGTCGGAGACCGTCGACAACTCCGCCCACATCGACTACATGGCCTTCCCCCGGCTGCCGGGCATCGCCGAGCTGGGCTGGTCGCCGGCGTCCACGCACGACTGGGACGCCTACAAGGAGCGGCTCGCGGCACAGGGGCCGCGGTGGGAGGCACTGGGCATCGGCTTCCACCGGTCGCCCCAGGTGCCCTGGCCGGCGCAGGGATAGGCGCCTGAGCCCGGGGACAGACGCCTGACGGGCACCCCGGAGGACCGTACTCCGGGGTGCCCGTCCGTCCGCGCGGGGCCGGGGCCTACCGCCCGGCGAGGGGGTTCGTCAGGTTCCCCACCAGCTGGAGGGCGCCGGAGGGGTCGGCGAGGTCCACCATCTGCTTGTTGTTGCGCAGCTGGAGCCGGTTGAGGCAGGACAGCGCGAACTCGGGCGCGAACATGTCGTACCGGGCGAACTTGTCGGCCAGTTCCGGCACCGACTCCTGGTACGCGCGGGTGACCTCCGCGACCGTGTCCCAGAAGTCGTCCTCCGTCATGACCCCCTCGGCGGCGAGGTGCGCGGCGAGGAAGCGGAAGAAGCAGTCGAAGACGTCCGTGAAGATCGACAGCAGCTTCATGTCGTCCGGCACCTCGGCGCGGATGCGGGAGACCTCCGGCGGCAGCACCGCGTCGGGGTCCATGACCACGATCTCCTCGGCGATGTCCTTGTAGATCGCCCGCCGCACGGCGCCGTCCTCCAGGACCAGGATGACGTTCTCGCCGTGCGGCATGTACACCAGGTCGTAGGCGTAGAAGCTGTGCAGCAGCGGGGTGTAGTACGCCCGCAGGTAGCGCCGCAGCCACTCCTTCGGCGCCAGCCCGGACCGCTCGATCAGCGCGCCCGCGAAGGACGCCCCCTCGTGGTCGACGTGGAGGAGGGAGGCCATCGTGGCGAGCGACTCGCCGTCGCGCAGGGAGGGCACCGGGCTCTCCCGCCACAGCGCGGCGAGCATCTTGCGGTACGGCGAGTAGCGGTCGGTGGCCTTCTCGTACTCCAGGTGCCGGTAGCCGACGGCCGCCCGCTCCCGGATGATCGACAGGCCCGTCGACTTCAGCACCGGGTCGCTCTCGATCAGCCGGGCGAGCCAGTCGTTGATGGCCGGGGTGGCCTCCATGTAGGCGGCCGACAGCCCGCGCATGAAGCCCATGTTGATGACGGACAGGGCCGTCTTCACGTAGTGCTTCTCGGGGTGGGAGGTGTTGAAGAAGGTCCGGATGGACTGCTGGGCGAGGTACTCGTCGTCGCCCTCGCCCAGGCAGACGAGGTGCCTGCGGGCGACCTCGGCGGCGAAGGTGACGGAGAGCTTGTTCCACCACTGCCAGGGGTGGACCGGGACGAGGAGGTAGTCGGCCGGGTCCAGGCCCTGGCCGGTCAGCACGCCGTGGAAGCGCTCCACGGTCTCCTCGCCCAGCTCCTGGCGGACGAAGGACTCGTACTCGATGCCCGCCCCGGCCGTGAACGCCGCCCGGGAGCGGTGCGCGGCCAGCCACACCAGCCGGATCGGGCTCGCGGTCTCGGGGGCGTACGACAGGTACTCGTGGATGCCGAAGCCCAGCCGCCCGTTGTTGGCGACGAAGCAGGGGTGGCCCTCGGTCATGCCGGTCTCGACGGCCTGGAAACCGGCCCGCGCCAGCTCGGCGGAGGTCACCCGCGGCTTGGTGAGCTTGTAGCAGGTGCCGGAGAGGGTGGAGGAGATCTCCTCCAGGTACACCGGCAGGATCTCGTCGCTCAGGCCGAGGGAGTCCTTCAGCTCGATGAAGAAGTCCAGGGCAGCCAGGGGGAGTTCGGACCCGTCGCGGTGGCGGGTGATCGAGTCCGCGTCGACCTGCCAGTGGTCCAGGGCGCGGCGCACGGCGGTGAAGCGGTAGCGGGTGAGGCCGTCGTCGCTGCGGACGGTGTACGCCTCCCCGTCCCGCTCGGGGGTGATCAGCCGCTCGTGGGCGAACTCGGCGAGCGCCTTGCGGATCAGCAGGCGGTTGGCCCGCTCCCAGTGCTCGGGGGTCAGGTGGGCGACGGCGTCGGCGAGGCTCATGCGGACACCGCCTTCTCGAACTGCTCGCGGGTGCAGAAGCTCAGCAGGGCCTTCTTCTCCGGCTTCTGTATCTCGCGCTCGGGCACGAAGCCGACGGCCGCGTTCAGGGCGTGCACGGCCTTGTTGTTCACATCGGGCTCGACGACCACGCGGGCGGTGGCCGGGTCCGCGAAGAGGTGGGCCATCACGGCGGTGATGACGGCCCTGGTGAAGCCGTGGACCGGCCGGTCCGTCGGCGCGACCAGGAAGTGCATGCCGACGTCGCCGGGCCGCGGCTCGTACAGGCCGGCCAGCTCGCGCTGGGCCGGGTCGTACTTCTCCATCAGGAACGCGGGCTCGCCGTCGTGCAGGCCGAGGTAGGCGTGGTGGTGCTCGTCGGCGTCGATCTCCCGGTACGCGCGCTCGACGTCCTCCAGGGTCGCGTCCTGCATCATCCAGAACGCGGCCTTGGGGTGGGTGACCCAGCCGTGGAGCAGCTCGGCGTCCCCGGCCGGGTCGAGGGGGCGCAGGGTGAGGGACCCGATGCCCGGGGTGCCGGTGGTGCCGGTGGTGCCGGTGGGGGCGGGGGTGGTGCCGGTGGGGGTGCCGGGGGTGGTGCTCATACGCCGAACTCCTGGAACGCGATGGACTTCTCGACCGGGTAGTACTCCCTGCCGAGCAGCTCACGGATGATGTAGCTGTTGCGGTAGGCGCCCATACCCAGGTCGGGCGAGGTGATGCTGTGCGTGTGGACGCCGGCGTTCTGGAGGAAGACCCCCTGGCCGGTGACGTCGATGGCGTAGTTGCGGGCGACGTCGAAGTTGCCCTGCGAGTCGTAGCGCAGCCGGTCGCGGACCGGCTTGAGGAACTCGGGCTCGACGTACTTGTAGCCGGTGGCCAGGATCAGGCCGTCCGAGCGCAGCTCGAACTCCTCGCCCTGCTCCTCCTGGCGGAAGGACAGGGTGTAGGTGCCGTCCTCGTAGCGGGCGTCGGTGAGGGCGGAGTTGGTGAGCAGGCGGGTGGGGACCGGGCCGCCGAGGTTCTTCTGGTAGAGCAGGTCGAAGATCTCGTTGATCAGGTCGCCGTCGATGCCCTTGAACAGGCCCTTCTGCTCGGCGGTGAGCCGGTAGCGGGTGGCCTCCGGAAGCGCCCGGTAGTAGTCGACGTACTCCGGGGAGGTCATCTCCAGCGTGAGCTTGGTGTACTCCAGCGGGAAGAAGCGCGGGGAGCGCGTGACCCAGTTGAGCTGGTAGCCGTGGACGTCGATCTCGCTCAGCAGGTCGTGGTAGATCTCGGCGGCGGACTGGCCGCTGCCGACCAGCGTGATCGACTTCTTCTTCGTCAGCTCCGCCCGGCTCTGCACGTAGCGGGAGTTGTGGATGAAGTCGCCGGCCAGGCCGCGGCAGGCGTCGGGGACGTACGGCGGGGTGCCGGTGCCCAGGACGAGCCGGCGGGCGCGGTAGGTGTCGCCGGCCGTCGTGCGCACGACGTACAGCTCGCCCTCGTACGTCACCTCGGTGACCGTCGTGGAGAAGCGGACGCTGCTCAGCTTGGAGGCGGCCCAGCGGCAGTAGTCGTCGTACTCGACCCGCAGGGGGTAGAAGTTCTCGCGGATGTAGAACGAGTACAGCCGGCCCTTCTCCTTCAGGTAGTTGAGGAAGGAGTAGGGGGAGGTCGGGTCGGCGAGGGTGACCAGGTCCGACATGAACGGGGTCTGGAGGTGGGCGCCGTCCAGGAACATGCCGGCGTGCCACTCGAAGTCGGGCTTGGACTCCAGGAAGACGCCGTTCAGTTCGGCGATGGGCTCGGTCAGGCAGGCCAGCCCGAGGTTGAAGGGGCCCAGTCCGACCCCCACGAAGTCGTAGGTGCTTTCCGGGGCTTCAGGACGCGCGGTCAAGGGACTCTCCCAGGTACTGCTCGGCGTGGCCGGCGATCAGGTCGAGGACGGCGGCGATGTCGGACGCCTTCGTCTCGGGATTGAGCAGGGTGAACTTCAGGTAGTGGCGGCCGGCCACCTTGGTGCCCGCGACCACCGCGTCGCCGGAGGCGAACAGGGCCTTGCGGGCGTGGAGGTTGGCGCGGTCGGTCTCGGCCGGGTCGGTGACGGCCGCCGGGACGTAGCGGAAGACCAGGGTGGACAGCGACGGCTCCACCACGACGTCGAAGCGCGGGTCGGCGGCGAGCAGCCTCCAGCCCTCCGCGGCCAGGTCGCACACCTCGTCGAAGAGCTCCCCGATGCCGTCGGCGCCCATCACGCGCAGCGTCATCCACAGCTTGAGTGCGTCGAAGCGGCGGGTGGTCTGGAGGGACTTGTCCACCTGGTTGGGGATACGTTCCTGCACCATGCGGCGCGGGTTGAGGTACTCGGCGTGGTAGGTGGCGTGGCGCAGGGTGGCGGCGTCGCGGACCAGCACGGCGGAGGAACTCACCGGCTGGAAGAAGGACTTGTGGTAGTCGACGGTGACCGAGTCGGCGCGCTCGATGCCGTTCAGGCGGTCCCGGTACTTCAGCGAGGTCAGCAGCCCGCACCCGTAGGCGGCGTCGACGTGCATCCACACGCCGTACTGGGCGCACAGCCCGGCGATCTCCGGCAGCGGGTCGATGGAGCCGAAGTCGGTGGTGCCGGCGGTGGCGACGACGGCCATGGGCACGAGGCCGTCCCGCGCGCAGCGCTCCAGTTCGCGGGCGAGGGCGACGGTCTGCATCCGCTTGTCGTGGCCGACGGGGACGGTGACCACCGCGTCCGGGCCGAGGCCGAGCAGCTTCGCGGACTTCTTCACGCTGAAGTGGCTGGCCTCGGAGGCGAAGACGCGCAGCTTTCCGGGGTCCTCGCTCTTGGCCTCCTCGCGGGCCAGCAGCAGCGCCTGGAGGTTGGACTGGGAGCCGCCGGAGGTGAACACGCCGTCGGCGGCCGGGCCCAGGCCGATGCGGCCGGCGGTCCAGTCGATCAGCTTGCGCTCGATGAGGGTGCCGCCGGCCGACTGGTCCCAGGTGTCCAGGGAGGAGTTGACGGCGGACAGGACGGCCTCGCCGACCACGGCCGGGATGACGACCGGGCAGTTGAGGTGGGCCAGGTAGCGGGGGTGGTGGAAGTAGACCGCGTCCCGGAGGTAGACGTCCTCCAGTTCGTCGAGGACCGCGGTGGTGTCGTGCAGCGGCCGGTCCAGGTCGATCGCGTCGATGCGGGGGGCGAGGGCGTCGGCGGTGACGCCGGTGAACGGACGGTCGGTGGTGGCGAGTTTCGCGGCCACCCGCTCGACTCCTTGGGTCACGGAGCGGCGGTACTGCTCCGCGGTGGTGTCGTTGAGCAGGTGCGAGCGCATGTGGGGGTCCTCCGGTGGGGACGGTCCGAGAGGGACGGGAGAGGGCGGAGCCCTTGGCTTCGACTTAGGTTAGCCTAACCTAACTAGCTCGATCGAAGTGCGTCCCAGGGGTGACTGCTGTCACGTCGATACGGCCTCATACGGCCTCAAACGGCCTTGCGGGCGCGGCGGTTGCCGCCGTGCGTCACGTCCGGGCGTGCGGCGGTCGTGCCCGTGCCGGGTGAGGGCCTGCCGTCGGACTCCCGTCGTCCGCCCGAAGGGCGGGCCTTGCGGCGAGAGTGCGTGCATGGCGTCGCGAGGCGGACGGGAGTCCGACGACAGGCCCTGGGGGTCACTCCTGCTCGCGCAGCTGCTCCTCGGTCAGGCCCCGGCGCCAGTAACCGACGAAGGTGACCCGGCGCCGGTCGATGCCGCGCTCGCCCACGAAGTGCCGGCGCAGCTGCTTCACGCAGCCCGACTCGCCCGCGATCCAGACGTACGGCCGCTCGGCCGCCGGCAGTCCGGCCGCCCGTACGGCCTCCAGGGCCAGCGGGGAGCCGTCGGCGGGAGCGTCGTGCTCGTCGCGCACCAGCCAGGTCACCTCGGCGTCCGCCGCGGTCACCAGCTCCTGCACGTCCGCCGCGTGCGGCACCTCCAGCCAGACCCGGGCGCGGGTCCCCGCCGGCAGCGACTCCAGGATCGCGGAGGCGGCCGGCAGGGCGGTCTCGTCGCCCCAGATCACCACCAGGTCGGCGTCGGCGGGCGGACGGAAGCGGATGGCGCGGTTGTCGGCGAGCGCGGGGCCGATCAGCAGCACCTTGTCGCCGGCGGCGGCGCGGGCCGCCCAGCGGGAGGCGGGACCCGCCTCGACGGCGGCGCCCGGCTCGACGCCGTGCAGCACGAAGTCGATGTCGATCTCGGCCGTGTGCCCGTCGGCGTCCCGGCGCAGCGCCCGCAGCGTGTACGACCGCATCACCGCCCGCACGTCGTCCGGGAGTTCCCGCCACCCCTGCCACCAGCCGTCGCCCAGCTCGACGGGCACGGCCGGCTCGCTCTGGCCGGGGTGCGGCAGGAACAGCGACAGCGACTGGTCACGCCCGTCGGAGTGGAAGGCGTGCAGGTCGGGCCCGGTGAAGGTGACACGGACCAGAGACGGGCCGAGCCGCCTCGTCCGTACGACCTGGAGGGAGAAGAAACGGAACGCGGCGGCTACGGCGGTGGTCACGGTGGCTCCTGAGGGGTCAGGACGGACGGGGATCAGGCGCGGGGGATCAGCTGACCTTCTTCGCGTTCTCGATGGCCTTGGCGAGGTTCTCGACCATCGGCACGCACTTGTCGTACGACAGGATCGGCTCGGGCGAGCGGGAGATGACCTGGCCGGCCTTGACGGCGGGCAGCTTCTTCCAGGTTCCCTCGGTGATGTCGGCGGGCTGGATGGTGGAGGAGCGGTCGTCCATCATGATGATGTCGGCGCCGTACTTGTCGACGTTCTCCCAGCTCAGCGACTCGAACCAGCCGCCGGTCGCCTTCTTGGCGCTCTCCGAGGGCTCGACGAAGTTCACGCCGAGGGCCTTGAAGTACTCCAGGTCGACGGAGAGGTTGGTGCCGGAGACGTAGAACAGGTCCTGGCTGGCGGAGCCCGCCATGACCTTGATCTCCGGCTTGGCCTTGGCGGCGGCGCGCAGGCGGGCGGAGGCGTCCTCGAACCGCTTCTTGGCGTCGGTGATCTTCTTGGAGGTCACGTCGGCGCCCAGCGACTTGGCCAGCTCCAGCATGCGCTGCAGCGGCTGGGTCAGCTGGCGGTCGTAGACGGAGACGGCGACGCTCGGGGCGAGCTTGGCGATCTTGTCCTTCGAGCTCTCCGGGACGTACCAGAGCGTGCCGGCGTCGTCGAAGGTCGTGGAGATCAGGACCTCGGGCCGGAAGGCCGCGTACTGCTCGACGTTGAACTGGTCGTACTTGTTGCCGAAGACGGTCAGCTTGCTGACGTCCATGTCGCCGGCCTGGACGTCCGCCTTGCCGTCCTGGGTCTTGGTCGGCCCGAAGACGCCCTCGACCTCGATGCCGTAGTCGTACAGGGCGGCGGCGACACCGGTGAAGGCCACGATCCTCGTGGGGACCTTGTCCAGCTTCACGGTGGTGCCGCGGTCGTCCTTGAAGGACCAGGGGCCGGACGCCTTGGCAGACGCCGACGCGTCCGAGCCGCCGTCCTCCGAGCCGCCGCCGCATGCGGTCAGCGCGACGCCAAGGCCGAGCGCGCCGCCGGTGGCGAGCAGGCTGCGACGGGTGAGGTTGGCGGAGGTGCCGTTCGACATGGGTGGGGTCTGCTTTCGTCCGTACGAGGCTACAGAGGGCGCGTGCCGGCGCCAGGAGCCGGAACCGCGCTTAGGCTAGCCTAACCTCGCTTCGGGGCCAAGAGGTCCCGGGGCCCGGCCCTCCGCGCCGGCCGGCCGGGGAATCCGCCCGCCCAACGGGGGGGCGTGGCGCTGCCCCCGCCGCGCACACGCGCCGCAGCCGCCGGGGGGGGGGGCGGGCCGCCCCCGGCGCCCCCCCCCCGCGCCGGGGGGGGGGGGCGTCAACACACGAAAAGAGAACAAAAAAAAAAAAAA
>NZ_JBEXTV010000087.1:0-21565 GCF_040628835.1 Streptomyces sp. NPDC006134
GGTTCACCGCCGAACCCCGCACCACGGCCAGCACCCGGTGCCCGTTGCGCCGCGCGTCCGACAGCCGCTCCAGCACCACCAGCCCCACGCCCTCGCCCATTCCGAAGCCGTCGGCGTCCCGGGAGTACGCCTTGCAGCGCCCGTCGGCGGCCAGCGCGCCCTGCCGCGAGAACTCCGTGAACACCTCCGGGCCCGCCATCACCGACACCCCGCCGGCCACCGCCAGGGAGCACTCGCCGTCCCGCAGCGACCGGCCCGCCAGATGCAGCGCCACCAGCGACGACGAGCACGCCGTGTCCACCGTCAGCGCGGGCCCCTCGAGCCCCAGCACATACGCCACCCGGCCCGAGGCGACACTGGCGGTGCTGCCGGTGAGCAGATATCCCTCGACCTCGCCCCGGCCCTCCACCGGTCCGGCCGCATACCCCTGGTGCGACATGCCGAGGAACACCCCGGTGTCACTGCCGCGCAGGGTCTCCGGCCGGATGCCCGCCCGTTCGAGCGCCTCCCAGGTGACCTCGAGGACCTGGCGCTGCTGCGGGTCCATCGCCAGCGCCTCGCGCGGCGAGATCCCGAAGAACGCCGCGTCGAAGTCCCCCGCGCCGTCGAGGAAGTTGCCCAAGGGGCGGTCGGCACCGGTGCCCAGCGCCGCGCGCCGCTCCCAGCCCCGGTCGTCCGGCGCCGCGGCGGCCGCGTCCCGGCCGGCGGTGACGAACTCCCACAGGCCGTCCGGGGAGTCGATGCCGCCGGGGAACCGGCAGGCCATGCCCACGACGGCGATCGGGTCGTCCCCGGGCACGGCGTCGCCGGCGGCGGGCCGCGGCCCCGGCCCGGACTCCGCCCCGCCGAAGAGTTCGGCCTCGAGGTGCGAGGCGACGGCCCGGGCGTGCGGGTGGTCATAGACCAGGGTCGTGGGCAGGCGCAGGCCGGTCGCGGCCGTGAGCCGGTTGCGCAGTTCCACCGAGGCCAGCGAGTCGAAGCCGAGTTCCAGGAACGCCCGCTCCGGGGAGATGCGTTCCGCGTCCCGGTGCCCGAGCACCGCGGCGGCGTGCTGCCGCACCAGGTCCAGCAGCGCGCGCCCGCGCTCGGCGGCGGACCGGTCCGCCAGGTCGCCGAGCGGCGTCCCCGCCGCGCCGTGTTCCCGGCGCGCGGCCTCCCGCGCGCCGCGGGCCTCGGGCAGCGCGTCGAACAGCCGGGTGGGCCGCTGCGCGGTGTACGCGAGCAGGAAGCGCTCCCACTCGATATCGATGATCACCGGGCAGACCTCCGCCCGGTCCAGTGCCGTCTGCAGGGCGTCGAGGGCCTCTTCCGGGACCATCTCGACGACGCCGTGCCGGCGGAAGCGCTCCGCCACGGGGCCTTCCGCCATGCCGCTGCCGGCCCAGGTGCCCCAGGCCACCGAGGTCGCGGGCAGCCCCTCGGCGCGCCGCTGCCGGGCCAGGCCGTCGAGGTAGGCGTTGCCCGGGGCGTAGCAGCCCAGGCCGGGTGCGCCGAACGCGGAGGCGAACGAGGAGAACAGGACGAACGCGGTCAGCGGCGCGTCCGCGGTGAGTTCGTGCAGGTTCCTGGCTCCCAGGGCCTTGGCGCGGCCGGCCCGTTCGATGCGTTCGCCGGTCAGGGTGTCGAGAGTGCCGTCGTCCAGCGTGGCCGCGGTGTGGAACACCGAGGTGAGCGGCTGGTCCGCGGGCAGGCTCCCGAGGAGCGAGCGCAGGGCGTCGCGGTCGCCGACGTCGCAGGCCGCGAGGGTCACCGCGCAGCCGAGCGCGCGCAGTTCGGCGGCCAGCTCACCGGCTCCCGGGGCGTCGGGGCCGCTGCGGCCGGCGAGGACGATGTGCGGGGCGCCGCGGCGGGCGAGCCACCGGGCGACGTGGCGGCCGATGCCCCCGGTGCCCCCGGTGACCAGCGCCGTACCGGTGGGCGCCCAGGAGGGCGGCGTGGTGCGGGGCCGGGGCGCGGCCCGCTTCCAGCGGCGCGCGAACACCCCCTCCGGGCGCAGGGCGACCTGGTCCTCGCCGCTCCCGCCGGTCAGCACGCCGACGAGCGAGCGGGTGATCTCGGCCGTGGCACCGGCGGGCACGTCGATCAGACCGCCCCAGTGACCGGGGTGTTCCAGGGCGATGACGCGCCCCAGCCCCCACAGCGCCTCCCGCGCGGGGTCGCCCGGGCGCTCGTCCGGCCCGGTCACCTGCACCGCTTCGGTGAGGCACCACAGCGGGCCGTCGAGGCCGGAGTCGGCGAGGGCCTGGGCGAGGACGACGGTGCCGCCGAGCGACGGCAGGCCCAGGGGTGTGCCGGCGTCCTCGCCCGTCTCGTCCACGGCCAGCAGGGACAGCACCCCGGTCCGGTCCGTGTCCCCGGCGGCGTGCCGCAGGATCCGCGCCAGTTCGGCCCGCGTGGGCACGGCGGCGATCACGAGGTCCCGCACCGTCGCACCGGCCGCTTCGAGGGATGCGCGCGCCGCCCGCGCGGCCGCCTCGGCAGCCCCGTCGTACCGGACGACGAGCCAGCTCTGGGGGCCCGCCGCGGAGGGTTCCGGGTCGGGCACCCGCTGCCAGTCGATGCGGTAGCGCAGCGCGGCGCCCTCGTCGCCGGCCGCCCCGCCGGGCGTGGTGCCCGCATCCGGCGCGGGCTCCCACCAGAAGCGCTCCCGCCGGAACGGCGAGGTGGGGAGCGGGACCGGGCGCGCCCGGATGCCGAGGAACACCGACTCCCAGCGCACGGGTACGCCCGCGGCCCACGCCGCCGCCAGGGCGCGGGCGAAGTCCTCCGGCCCGTCGTGGCCGCGGCGCACGGTCCCCACCGTGACCAGGTCCTCGCCGGCTTCGTGCCCGGTCTCCTCGATGGCGGAGGTGAGCACCGGGTGGGCGCTGAGCTCGATGAAGGCCCGGTGTCCCTGTTCCACGAGCGCCCGCACGGCCGGTTCGAACCGTACGGTCTCCCGGAGGTTGCGGAACCAGTAGGCGCGGTCCAGCGCCGCGGGGTCCGCCCAGTCGCCGGTCACCGTGGAGAAGAAAGGCACGGCGCCGGGCAGCGGCTCGATCTCCCCGAGCTCCTCGTCCAGGGCGGCGCGGGCGTCCTCCATGTGCGCGGTGTGCGAGGCGTAGTCGACGGGCAGGCGCCTGGCCCGTACGCCCTCCGCGTCGAGGGCGGCGACGAGGTGGTCCAGGTCGTCGTCCGGCCCGGCCACCACCACCGAGCGCGGCCCGTTCAGCGCGGCGATCTCCAGCCGGCCGTCGTAGCGGCCGAGCCGGCGCGTCAGTTCGGCGGCGTCGGTGGCGACTGCGGCCATGCCGCCGTGTCCGCGCAGCCGGGCGATGACACGGCTGCGGACGGCCACCAGCCGGGCCGCGTCGTCGAGTGACAGGGCGCCGGCGACGCAGGCGGCCGCGATCTCCCCCTGGGAGTGCCCGATCACCGCGGCCGGTTCGACGCCGTGGGCCCGCCACAGCGCCGCCAGCGACACCATCACCGCGAACAGGACGGGCTGCACCACGTCGACGCGGTCGGTGGAGAGGCCGGCGCCGGGCCGGCCGTCCGCGGCGGCGGCCTCCGCGCGCAGGAAGGGCAGGACGGAAAAGTCCAGGTGCGGTTCCAGGGCCGCGGCGCACTCGTCCATGGCGCGCGCGAAAACCGGTGAGGTGTCGTACAGCCGGACCGCCATGCCCGCCCACTGCCATCCCTGGCCGGGGAGGACGAAGACCGGCGAGGACCCCGCCCGGGCCGTGTCCACGACGGCGTCCCCGGTACCGCCCCCGGCCAGCGCGTCCAGCGCGGCCAGGGCCTCGGCGCGCCCGTCCGGCACGAACGCGGCCCGGTGGCGCGCCTCGGCCCGGGTGGTGGCCAGCGAGAAGGCCACGTCCGTGGCGGTGTGTCCGGGGTGCTCGCGCAGGTGCGCGGCGAGGCGGCCCGCCTGCGTCCGCAGCGCGGCCTCGCTGTGCGCCGACACGACCCACGGCGCCACGACACAGGCGTGCCGCCGGTCCGGGCCCGCGGTCCGGTCGCCCGTCGGACCGGTGGCGGGCTCCTGTGCCGGTGGTCCCTCGACGATGGCGTGCGCGTTGGTGCCGCTGATGCCGAAGGACGAGACGCCCGCCCGGCGGGGCCCGTCCGCGTCGGGCCAGGGGACCGGATCGGTCAGCAGCCGCACCTCGCCCCGGGACCAGTCCACTTCGGGTGAGGGGCGGTCGGCGTGCAGGGTCCGCGGCAGCGTGCCGTGGGCCATCGCGAGCAGCATCTTGATGACGCCCGTCACGCCGGCGGCGGCCTGGGTGTGGCCGATGTTGGACTTCACCGAGCCGAGCCACAGCGGGCGGTCCGCGGGGCGGCCCGTCCCGTACGCCTCGATGACGGCCCGGGCCTCGATCGGGTCGCCGAGCCGGGTGCCGGTGCCGTGGGCCTCGACCGCGTCCACGTCGGCCGCGGACAGTCCGGCCTCGGCGAGCGCCTGCCGGATCACCCGGGCCTGGGCCCGGCCGCTGGGTGCTGAGAGTCCGTTGCTGGCGCCGTCCTGGTTGACCGCCACCGCGCGGATCAGGCCCAGGACGGGATGGCCCAGGCGCCGGGCGTCGGACAGCCGCTCCAGCAGGAGCACCGCGGCGCCCTCCGCCATCCCGAAGCCGTCGGCGTCGGCGGAGAACGCCTTGCAGCGACCGTCGGGGGCGAGCGCGCCGAGCCTGCTGAAGTCGACGAGCATGCCGGGCGTCGGCATCACCGTCGCGCCGCCGGCCAGGGCCAGGTCCGTCTCCCCCGCCCGCAGGGAACGGCAGGCGAGCTGCAGGGCCACGAGCGAGGACGAGCAGGCCGTGTCCACGGTGACGGCCGGTCCCTCGAGGCCCAGGGTGTAGGCGATCCGCCCGGAGGCGACGCTGGTGGTCGTGCCGGTCACCAGATAGCCCCCGACGTCCGTGCCGCCGTCGGCGAGGCGCGGGCCGTACTCCTGTGCGATGACACCGGTGAACACTCCGGTGGGCGTGCCGCGCACCGTCCCGGGGGAGATCCCGGCCCGTTCGAGCGCTTCCCAGCTCACCTCCAGCAGGAGCCGCTGCTGCGGGTCCATGGCCAGGGCCTCGCGCGGTGAGATGCCGAAGAAGTCCGCGTCGAAGTCGGCGGCGTCGTGCAGGAAGCCGCCGGAGCGCTGCCGCACCGTGCCGGGGCGCGCCGGGTCCGGGTGCAGGAGCGCCTCCAGGTCCCAGCCGCGGTCCGCGGGAAGGCCCGTCACGGCGTCGCGCCCGCCCGAGAGCAGCTCCCAGAACTGCTCGGGGGTGCGCACCCCGCCGGGCAGCCGCACGGCCATGGCGACGACCGCGATCGGCTCGTCCGCCGCACGGCCGGCTCCCGGCTCCCGCTGCCCGGGGGCCGGGTCCGTGCCCGGGCCGCCGGCCTGCGCCCGCGGGCGCAGCAGCTCGTACAGCGCGCCGGTGAGGGCCCGCGGAGTGGGGTGGTCGAAGAGCATGGCGATGCCGATGTCCCGGCCGAGGGCCGCCGCGAGGCGGTCACGGAGCTGAACCGCGAGGACGGAGTCGAGCCCGAGTTCGGCGAAGGTGAGCGAGCCGTCCGCGACGGGTGCCCCGGCGCCGGTCACGGCGGCGGTCTCCGCGTCCACCAGCCGGGCCAGCCGCTGCCGTATCTCGTGCTCCGGCGTTCCCGCGGGGAAGAGCCCCGGCCGGGAGGGTCCGGCGGCCCGTGCGCCGAGGTCCTCTCCGCCGAGGTCCTCTCCGGCGGGCGGGAGGTCCGGCAGGCCGTCCTGGAGGGCCGGCTCGACACCGGGGAAGGCGGCCGTCCAGTCGACCTCCACCCCGTGGGCGTACGCCTCCGCCGCCGCGGTCAGGAAGCGCCGCAGCCCGCCCTGGCCGCGTTGCAGCGTGGGGAGCACCGCGCGGGTGACGCCTGCCTCCTCGAGCGTCTGCCGTACGGCGGCCGCGAGGACGGGGTGCGGGCTCACCTCCACGAACACGCCCGCCCGGTCGTCGGCGCAGGCCCGCACCGAGCGCTCGAACTCCACGCGGCCGCGGAAGTTCTCGCACCAGTGGTCCGCCGTCAGCGCGCGGGTGTCGAGGGTGCCGCCGGTGAGGCTGGAGTAGAAGGGAACGGTGCCCGCTCGCGGCGTGAACCAGTCGAGCGCCGCGCGCACTCCGTCGACGACCTCGTCCATCTGCGGGGAGTGCGCGGCCATCGACACGCCGATCACCTGGGCGCGGACCCCTTCGGCGGTCAGCTCCGCGACACAGCGCCCGATCGTCTCCGTGGCTCCGGCCAGCAGCACCGAGCGGGGGCCGTTGACGCCGGCCAGGACGAGGTCCGGGCCCCAGGAGGCCAGCCGCGGAGCGATCCGGTCGGCGGGCAGGGCCACCGACGCCATGTCCCCCCTGCCGACGAGGGGCATCAGCTCCCTGCTCCACAGGGCCACCGCGCGGGCGCCGTCCCGGAGCTCCACGCCTCCGGCGGCGTGGGCGGCGGCGAGGTCGCCCATGCTGTGTCCCACGACGGCGTCGGGCTCGACGCCGAAGGAGCGCCACAGCTCGGTGAGGGCGGCGCTCACCGCGTAGAGGGCGGGCTGTACGACCTCGACCCGGGGCGGGGCGCCGGGGGCGGTGTCGAGGGCCTCGGCCAGCGACCAGCCGGACTCGGCGGCGAATACCTCGGCGCACCGCGCGATCGCGTCCGCGAACACCGGGGACTCGCGGACGAGTTCCGTGGCCATCCCCGGCCACTGGGAGCCCTGGCCCGGGTAGACGAAGGTGACGGGCGCCGTGGCGGCCGCCGTTCCGCGCACGACCGCCGCGTGCGGGCAGTCCTCGGCGACCGCGGCCAGGCCGTCGATGAGTTCCTCGCGGGAGGAGCCGACGATCACCGCCCGCTGCGGCAGGCGCCGGTCCCCGCGGGCGAGCGCGGCACCGAACCCGTCGGCGCCGAGGCCGGGACGGGCGTGGAGGTGGGCCAGGAGCTGACGCGCCCGGGCCCGCAGCGCACCGTGGTCCGCCGCCGACAGAACCCAGGGCCGGGCCACCCCTCCGGCGGATGCGGAATTGTTCCTACCGTGCAGGGGGCTGCCGTTCACACCTGACTCCTAGTCGTCCGCGCGTTACCAGGGAGCGAGCCTCTGAAAACCATGGCCTACGGAAATGCCGACCACATCGACTGCGATCCGGCCGGCGGGGCGCGTAAGCCACGGAAAGAAACAACCGAGCCCGCGAGCCATAAACGGTCGACTACCGTTGATCAGCGACCGGTCGAACGTACACCAGCGCGCCTCCCGGGCCAAGGTGTCTTTACGCTGCCGATCCGGCGCATTTCCGAAAAGCCACAGCTCAGAGCCGTTATCTTAATCATTTGGCGCACGAATCCCAGCGACCGGACATCGATCCTCGAGCTTCCCTTTAGTCGAATTCAACCGACCTGCGGAAAGATACCGACGGAAGCGTATCCGGGCCGGTCGCCCCCTCACGAATCCCGGGCAATCCTAATTCCCGGGCAACACGACATTCCAGCGATCAGCGATCTCGAATTCCTGGACAGCGGAAACCGATAGAAGGGCCAGTGAGCCTTGCCATCTGCGGACAGATTCCACAAGCTTCCTCCCGCCGACGCGCCCGGTGACCGGGGGCGTCGGGCCGAACGGCTGCCGTCGCTGACCGGGCTGAGGTTCTTCGCCGCTCTCCTGGTGTACGTCTGCCACGCGCTGAGCCAGTTCAGCCCGCAGGCCGACGCCGCCTCGCGCGACCTGGCCTACTTCCTGCTGCCGGCCGGACCGGTGGGCGTCTCCTTCTTCTTCGTCCTCAGCGGGTTCGTCCTGACGTACGCGGCACGGCCGGGTGACACCGTCCGGCGCTTCTGGCGGCGGCGGGTGGTGAAGATCTACCCCAGCCACGTCGTGACCTGGTCGGCCGGTCTGGTCCTGGTCCTCGTCACCGGCACCGCCGTGACCGTGTCGACGACGGCCGCCGCCCTCGTGCTCGTGCAGGCCTGGGTGCCCGGCATGATCCTCACCGCCACGGTCAACCCGATCTCGTGGACCCTCGCCTGCGAGCTCTTCTTCTACCTGCTGTTCCCGTTCCTGTACGGGGGAGTGCGCCGGCTGCCGCGGCAGCGGCTGTGGGCGGCCGCGGGCACCCTCACCGCCCTGATCATGGCCGTTCCCCACCTGGCCCGGCTGCTGCCCGGGGAGGTCATGCCGCTCGCGGGCTACAGCCTGACGCAGTTCTGGTTCGTCTACACGGCGCCCCCCGTGCGCCTGCTGGAGTTCGCGCTGGGCATCGTGCTCGCCCTCCTCGTCCGCAACGGGATGTGGACCTTCGTCAACGTCCGGCTCGCCGCCGTCCTGTGCCTGGTCGGCTACGCGGTGGCCGGGGTCACGACGATGGTCACCGAGTTGCCCCACCTGTGGGCGATGGCGAGCGCCACCGTGATCCCGCTGGCCGTGCTCATCGCCACGGCCGCCGCCCGGGACCGGGACGGCCTCCCCTCCCTGGCGGGCCGTCCCCGCGTGGTGCGGCTCGGCGAACTCTCCTTCGCCTTCTACCTCGTGCACCACATGATCCTGACGGCCTTCTTCACCGCGCTGCTGCCGGACGGCTTCCGGCCGGGCCTCCTCACGATGACGGGCCTCGCGGCCGGGCTGTTCCTCGTCTGCTGGGCCGCCGCCTGGCTCCTGCACACCGCGGTCGAGCTGCCCGCCATGCGCCGCTGGAGCCGCCCCGCGCCAAGGCCCGCCGGACCTCACGCACCCGACCGCGCCCCCCGGCGGTCCGAGCCCCTCACCGGTGAGAGGACATCATGAACCAGCCGCACCTGCCCGAGGTCCTGGACCTGGGCAGCGAGCTCTTCCACACCGACCAGTACGCGACGTACCGCGACCTGCTCGAGCAGCGTCCGGTCACCAAGGTGCGCTTCTACGACGGCTCCTTCGTCTGGCTCGTGAACCGTTACGAGGACGTCCGGGCCGCCCTGAGCGACCCCCGGCTCAGCAACGACCCCACGAAGCAGTCGGACGTCGACCTCTCGGCGGCCACCGGCGTCCCGGACGACCTGGCCGAGTACTTCCAGCGGAACATGTTCCGCAGCGACGAGCCGGACCACGGCCGGCTGCGCAAGCTCGTGACCAGGGAATTCACGATGCGGCGCATCAACGCGCTGCGGCCCCGGATCCAGGAGATCGCCGAGGACCTGCTGGAGAAGTTCGCCGCCACCGGCGGCGGTGACCTGGTGAGCGCGCTGGCCCGCCCGCTCCCGCTCACCGTCATGTGCGAACTGCTCGGCGTGCCCGAGGAGGACCGCGCGAACTTCCAGATCTGGTCCCAGCACGTCGTCGAGAGCAATCCGGCGTTCGCGGAGCGCAACGCCGTCTCGTACCGCAGCCTGTTCGAGTGCGTCCGCTCCCTGATCCGCCGCCGGCGCGACGAGCCGGGGGAGGACCTGCTGTCGGCCCTGGTCGACCTGCGCGACTCCGGGGACCGCCTCTCCGAGGCCGAGCTGATCTCGACGGTGTTCCTCCTGCTGGTCGCCGGGATCGAGACCACGGTGAACGTGATCGGCACCGGGGCCTTCCTCCTGCTGACCCACCCCGGCCAGCTCGCCCTGCTCCGCGCGGACGGCGCCCTCCTGGGGTCCGCCGTGGAAGAGGTGCTGCGCTACATGGCGCCCATCGAGATGACGAGCCGGCACACCCTGGAACCCGTCGAGATCGGCGGGGTGTCCATCGACGCGGGGAGCACCGTCCTGATCAACCTGGCCGCCGCCAACCGCGACCCGGCACGGTTCGAGGACCCGCAGTCCTTCCGGGTCGGCCGGAACGACGGCAGCCACCTCACCTTCGGCCACGGCATCCACTACTGCCTCGGCGCCGCGCTGGCCCGGGCGGAGGCGGAGGTCGCCTTCGGCGTCCTGCTGAAGCGCTTCCCGGCCCTGGATCTCGCCGTTCCCGCCGCGGAGCTGACGTGGCGCCACGTCTTCATGCGGGGCCCGGTCGAGCTGCCCGTCTCCTGGCGGTGAGGCATGAAGCGTGCCCTCACCGATCTCGCGCTCTTCGGCGGTCCGGCGGCGTTCCTGCGCCCGCTCCTGGTGGGCATGCCCACCGTCGGCGACCGGGCGCGGTTCCTCGCCCGCCTCGAATGGGCCCTGGACAACGACTGGCTGACCAACGGCGGCCCGCTGGCCACGGAGCTGGAGAGCCGCATCGCCGACGTCACCGGAGTGCGGCACGCCGTCGCCACCTGCAACGCCACCGCGGCGCTCCAGCTCGTGCTGCGGGCCTCCGGCGTCACCGGACAGGTCATCATGCCCTCGCTGACCTTCGCGGCGACGCCCCACTCGGCGAGCTGGGTGGGCCTGGAGCCGGTGTTCTGCGATGTCGACCCGGTCACCGGCTGCCTCGATCCCGCGCGGGTCGAGGAGCTCATCACCCCCGCCACCGGAGCCATCCTCGGCGTCCACCTGTGGGGCCGGGCGGCACCGGTCGCCGAACTGGAGAAGCTGGCCGCGGAGCACGGGGTGAAACTGTTCTTCGACGCGGCCCACGCCTTCGGCTGCACCTTCGGCGACCGGCCGATCGGCGGCTTCGGGAACGCGGAGGTGTTCAGCTTCCACGCCACCAAGACGGTCATGGCCTTCGAGGGCGGGGCGGTGACCACCGACGACGGCGAGCTCGCCGAACGGCTCGTGGCCCTGCGCAACTTCGGCATCGACCGGGACAAGTCCGTGACCGCCGTCGGTATGAACGCCAAGATGAGCGAGTGCTCGGCCGCCATGGGCCTCACCTCCCTCGACTCCTTCGAGGAGACCCGCGCACGCAACCGTGAGAACCACGCCCTCTACCGGTCGGAGCTCCGCGGGGTGCCCGGCATCGAGGTCCTGCCCTTCGACGAGCACGAGCGCAACAACCACCAGTACGTGATCCTGCTGACGGACCGCGCCGTCACCGGTCTGCACCGCGACCGGCTGCGGACCCTGCTGGAGGCCGAGAAGGTCTTCCCCCAGCTCTACTTCTCGCCCCCCTGCCACCTGATGCCCGCCTACCGGACCGATCCCCCGCTCCGGCTCGAGCACACCGAGCGCCTGTCCGAGCGGGTGCTCGCGCTGCCCACCGGGCCGTCGGTGTCCTCCGAGGACATCCGCCGGGTGTGCAGCATCATCCGGCTCGCCGCGGAGCGCGGCGAGCAGATCGACGCGATGTGGGCCGAGGCAGTGCCCGCATGAGCGCCATCCGTCCCCAGCCCGACCCGGAGGTAACAGTTCTCGTGGACACCGCCCAAGCGGTATCGCCCGCACAGGCGATCGAAGACGTGGCTCGCCCCGGCAGTGACCGTGTCGCGGCGGTCCACGCCCTGCGCACCCGCCTCGCACAGCTCGGTGACACCGGCGGCGGGGCCGAGGAGCGGGCGGAGCACCTCGCCGACCTGGCCGTGCGGTACGGCACCCGTCCGTTCACCACCCTGGAGCAGGCCCGCCACCTGCTGCGCCTGGACCGGGCGTCCTTCGCCGCGCTGCTCGGCCTCTTCGGCCGCATACCCGAGCTCGGCACGGCCGTCCAGCGGGGCCCGGAGGGCAAGTACTGGACCAACACCATCCTCCCGCTGGAGCGGACGGGCGCGCTCGACGCGGTGGTGCACCGGCGCCCGGCCTTCCCCTACAGCGTCGGCCTCTACCCCGGCCCGACCTGCATGTTCCGCTGCCACTTCTGCGTACGCGTCACCGGCGCGCGCTACGACGCCGCCGTGCTGGAGACGGGCAACGCCGTGCTCGCGTCCGTCATCGACGAGGTGCCCGACACCCAGCCCTCCACGGTCTACTTCTCCGGCGGGCTCGAACCGCTCACCAATCCGGCGCTCGGCGAACTGGCGGCGCGCGGCGGCCGGCGCGGGCTCGACATGACGCTCTACACCAACGCCTTCGCCCTCACCGACCGGACCCTGGACCGCCAGCCGGGGCTGTGGTCGCTGCACGCGATCCGCACCTCGCTGTACGGCCTGAACGACGCCGAGTACGAAGCCACCACGACCAAACCGCGCGCCTTCGGCCGGGTCCGGGCCAACCTGGCCTCCTTCCTGGCGCGGCGGGCCGAGCGGGACGCCCCGACGCGGCTCGGCCTCAACTACATCGTCCTGCCCGGCCGGGCCGGCCGGCTCATGGACCTCGTGGACTTCGTGGCCGGGCTGAACGAGCACTCCCCCGACCGCCCCCTGGACTTCGTGACGGTGCGCGAGGACTACAGCGGCCGTGACGACGGGCGGCTCGCGGCCGACGAGCGCGCCCGGCTGCGCGACGCGCTCCAGGACTTCACCGCGTACGCGCGGGAGCGGACCCCCGCACTGCACATCGACCTCGGGTACGCGCTGGAGAGCCTGCGCAGCGGGATGGACGCCGAGCTGCTGCGCATCACCCCGGCGACCATGCGCGGCTCCGCGCACCCGCAGATCGCGGTGCAGGTCGACCTCCTGGGCGACGTCTACCTCTACCGCGAGGCGGGGTTCCCCGAACTCGCGGGCGCGCGCCGGTACATCGCCGGACGCGTCACCCCCGACAGGAGCCTGCACGACGTGGTCCGCGCATTCGTCGAGCGCCATCCGCACATCGAGCCGCGGCCCGGCGACGAGTACTTCCTCGACGGTTTCGACCAGGCCGTGACCGCCCGGCTGAACCAGATGGAACAGGACATCGCCGACGGCTGGGGAACGCACCGGGGCCTGCTGCGCGCGGGCGGCCCGGCGTGAGAGCCGGACGGCGGCCCGCGCCGCGCCGGCTCAGCCGGCGGCCGCCGTCGGGCCGGCGTCCCGGTGCCGCTCGGTGAGCTCCTCCAGAACGGACACCACGTCGTGGGGGCTGTTCTCGGCGCGGGCCTCCTCGCGCAGCCGGCGGGCCCCCTCGAGGAACGAGGGTTCGGCGAGCACCCGGGCCACGCTGTCGCGCAGGTCCTCGGCGCTCACCGCCCCCTCCTTCAGGTACAGGCCCGCGCCCGCGGCCGCCGTCTGCTGCGCCCGCAGGATGGTGTCCCACAGGTACGGCACCATCACCTGCGGCACCCCGTGGTACAGGGCCGTCGACCAGGTGCCGTTGCCACCGTGGTGGACCACGGCCGAGCAGCCCTCCAGCAGGACGTTCAGCGGGGCGAAGCCGACGGCCCGGACGTTCTCCGGCAGGGGGCCGGCCTCCCGCAGTGCGGCGGCGTCGGCGGTGACGACGATCTCCGCGTCGACCTCCGCGAGCACCCGGAGGTAGCGGTGGAAGACCTGTGGGTCTGCGGTGAAGCTGCTCCCGGTGGATCCGGTCGTCAGGCACACGCGCCGCCGGGACCCTGCCTCCTTCAGCCAGTCCGGGACGACGGCCGGGCCGTTGTAGGGCAGGTACCGCATGCCCACCGTCGGCAGCGACAGGTCGAGCCGGAACCGCTCGGGCAGCGTGTCGACGGTCCACTGGCCGACCACCAGCCCCTCGTCGTAGGCGACCCCGTACCGTTCGGCGGCCCCGGCCAGCCAGTCCCGCAGCGGGTCGGGGCGCGCTCCGGCGGGCCGTTCGCCGAGCCGCTCGAGGAACGCCTGCCGGAAGTACGCGTTCAGGTCGCTCGCGCTCAGCACCCGTGCGTGGGCGGCGCCGCACGCCCGGGCGGCGACGGCCCCGGCGAAGGTGTACGGCTCCCACAGCACCAGGTCCGGCCGCCACCGGCGGGCGTACCCGACGAGTTCCCGGACGAACGACTCGTCGTTGATCACCGAGTAGAAGTAGGGGACGGACAGGTCGTAGAGATTGAACAGGTAGTCCCAGTCGAACCCCTCGGGGCGGGACAGGTCGATGTTCGCGGAGTAGCGCTGGAGTTCCGCGCCCTTCTCCTGCATCGCGTCGAGCAGCCGGTGGTCCTCCCCCACCGGTACGGCGGTGAGCCCGGCGCCGGTGATCGCGTCCGCGAAGCCGGGCTGGCTGGCCACGCGCACCTCGTGCCCCGCGGCGCGCAGGGCCCCCGCGAGAGGCACGAAGCCATGGAAATGCGAGGTGTGCGCGAAAGCCGCGATGAGCACACGCATGAACAACTCCCCCTGACGCGACAGCAACGGACGGACAGTCGACGATTCTGCCCCGGTGCCCGCGCCGCACGGACGCGCGGCGAGCTCCCCTCGATCCGGGAACGAGCGCTCCTCGAGCGCGCGGGGCGGCGTCACACCACGAAACGAGGCAACAGCGATGGCCGGCTCCCTTTCCTCTTCTCCCTCTTCCTCCCGCCGCCCCCTGGTCGTCGTCCTGGGGGCCTCCGGGTACATCGGTTCCGCCGTGGTGCGCGAGCTCTCCCGCCGTCGGATACGGCTGCGCGCGGTGGCGCGCGGCCCGTTCGCCGTACCGTCCGGCGGCCCGGCGGCGACCGAGGCGGTACGGGCCGATCTGCTCCGGGAGGGCGCCGTCGCCGACGTCGTCCGCGGCGCCGACGCGGTGATCCACCTGGTCGCCCGGATGACCGGCGAGGGCTCCTGGCGGTCGGCGGCCTGCGACCCGGAGACGGAGCGGGTGAACGTGGACCTGGTGCGTGAGGTGGTCGCGCGGTGCGCGGCGGCACCGGGCCGGGGCCCCGCCCCGGCCGTTCTCCTGGCCAGCACCAACCAGGTGGCGGACGGCGGCCCCCAGCGCAGCGCCTACGCCCGGCAGAAGGCCGCCGCGGAGCGGCACCTGCTGGACGCCGCGGCCCGGGGCACCGTCCGCGGCGTCGCGCTGCGCCTGCCCACCACCGTCGGCAGCGAGGCGGGCGTGACCCCCGCGATGGCCGGCCGGGCCCTGTCCGGCGAGGCCCTCACCCTGTGGCACGACGGCACCGTACGGCGCGAGTTCCTCGACGTGACCGACGCGGCCCGCGCGTTCGTCAGCGCGCTGGACCACGTGGCGGACCTCGACGGCCGGGCCTGCCCGGTGGGCGGGCACGTCGTGGCACTCGGCGAGCTGTTCCGGGCCATCGCCGACAGCGCGGCCCGGCACACCGGGCGGCCGCCCGTCCCGGTGCTGTCGGTGGAGCCCCCCGGCTACGCCGAGACCGGCGACTTCCGCGACCTCGACGTCGACTCGTCGGCCTTCCGGGAGGTGACGGGGTGGCGGCCCGAGGTGTCGCTGCGCCGGGCCGTCGACGAGGTCGTGTCGGCGGTCGCGCGGCGCCGGGCGCTGCCGTGCTGACCGGCCGGTCCGTCAGGCTCCGCGCCGTGCCACGGCGCGGAGGTCCTCGACCAGCCGGGCCTGGTCATGCAGCGCCTCGCCCGTGAGCGGGGAGGGGGCGCCCGAGCGGACGCCCTCGGCGAAGGCCGTCACCACGGAGCGGAACTGGTCGTGCGGGGGCACGAGGAACTCCTCGCGGGAGCCGTCCCGTTCGAGGCGGACGACCGCGGTGTGGTCCGCGGGCGGCGTGTAGGCCCTGGGCACGGTGATACGGCCCCGGGAGCCGGTGAGCTCGTACCGGCCGCGGTAGGCGTGCCGCAGGCCGAACCCGATCTGCGCCACCGCGCCACCGGGTGCCGTGAGCAGCGCCGCCCCGCCGGTGTCGACGCCGGTGTCCGGGTCCGTGTTCAGATGCGCGCCGGCCACCTCCAGGCCGGGGCCGAGGTGGCGCAGGGCGGTGCGGAGCGGATAGACGCCGACGCCGGTGAGCGCGCCTCCGTCCAGGTCGCGGCGGTGCCGGATGTCGTCCGCCGGCTTGCCGGGGATGGTGAACTCGGCCGCCAGGGAGCGGACTTCGCCGATCCGCCCCGCGGCGAGCAGCTCGTCGACCAGGTGGTGCTGGGGATGGCACAGGAACATGTAGTTCTCGAACAGTGCCCGGCCGCGGGCGCGGGCGAGCTCCCTCAGCGCCGACGCCTGCCGTGCGGTGGTGGTCAGCGGTTTCTCGCACAGGACGTGCTTGTCCGCCTCCAGGGCCCGCCGTGTCCAGCCGGCGTTGAGCGCGGGCGGCAGCGGGACGTAGACGGCGTCGACGTCGGACCGGTCGAGCACGGCCCGGTAGCCGGTCACCGGTTCACCGCCGAACCGCCGGGCGAACGCCGCCGCCTTGGCCGCGTCCCGGCTGCCGATCGCGACCACCTCGACCGAGGCATGGCCCGCGAGCGCGGGCAGCATGCGCCGCCAGGCGATGTCCGCGCAGCCCAGCACCCCCACCCGTACCCGGTCCACCGCCACCGTTCCCCCTCCTCCCCTACCGGTCCCCGCCCCGTCAGGTCCAGAGCAGACTGCCGGCCGCCAGGCACACCGCCGCCATGCCGGCCAGCATGGCCACGAAGGTCGGCCGGACGCCGTTCACCAGCGGAGTCCAGGTGCGGGCCGGGTCTTCGACCAGCCGTTTCGACGCGTACGCCAACAGCAGCGCCGCCGCCAGGACGCCCAGGCGCACCGGGAGGTTCAGGACTCCCCCGGACACGGCGAGCGGCATCAGGATGAGCAGCGGCCAGTGCCACAGGTACAGCGAGTAGCTGATGCCGCCGAGGAGCTGTACGGGTCTCGACGAGGTCAGCTCGGTGTGCCACTGCCGCCCCGGGGCGGTGCCGGCGACGATGACCAGGGCCGTGCCCACGGCCGGCACCAGCGCGGCGGCGCCGGGGAAGGGCGTCAGGCCGGTGAAGTGGACCGCCGAGCCCACGAGCGCGGCGAAGCCGAGCAGCGAGGCTGCGTTGGCCACGGCTCTGGGCAGGGTGAACCGCGTCCCGGCCAGCGCGATCACCGCGCCGATCACGAACTCCCACACCCGGGCGGGTGTGCCGAAGTACGCCAGGCCCGGGTCGGCCCCGGTGAGGTGGACGCACCAGAGGAGTGAGGCGAGCCCCAGGCCCGCGACGCCCACGACGCGCGCCCAGGGTGCCCGCAGCGTGCACAGCAGCAGCAGGAGCAGCGGCCAGAACAGGTAGAACTGCTCCTCGACCGACAGGGACCAGAAACTCGCCACCGCGGTGACCCGGGCCGGGTCGACGGGCTCGACGAGCAGCCAGTTCTGCCCGTACAGAGCGCCGGCCATCACCTCGTGGGCGTAGTCGGCCCAGCGGTCGCGCGGGACGAGGGCGCGCACGGCGACGACGACGGAGACCAGCACCAGGAAGGCGGCGGGCAGCAGACGGCGCACACGCCGTGCGTAGAAGTGCGCGATCCGGATACGGCCGGTGCGGTCGAACTCGCGGACCAGGTGGGCGGTGATGAGGTAGCCGGAGATGACGAAGAAGGCGTCGACGCCGACGAAGCCCCCGGTGAGCACGGTCGGCCACAGGTGGTGGAAGACGACGAGTCCCACGGCCAGGGCCCGCAGCGCCTGGATGTCGGGACGGAAGCCGGTCGTTCCCGGTTCGGTGGCGCGTGGTCTTTCCAGTGTGGTCTGACGGCTCGGCATGGCGCTCCTGGAGCACTAGTCGTGGGTGATCGTGCGGGAGCGAACCAGCGGCCTTGCGTCCTGGTCGCGCACCGGTACGTCGTGCGTGAGAGGCCGGGCGCGGGTGACGCCGCCGGGCCGTCCGCCACGATGGCTCCGGCGACTCGAGAACCGTTCGAGAACGCGTGCACCGCTGCGGGGACGGCCGGCGCGTCGCACGGGGCAGGGTCGGCGCCGACCGGTGCGGCGGCCCGCCCACCCTCCCCGGACCTCGGCCGTCTCCCCGCGTTCGGCGCCTGGCCGAATCTCTTCCCTCTTCCGTCCGCCTCCCCGGAAACATTTGCTAGGATCCCACGCCATGATCTCTGCTTTCGTCGCCGCGAGCATCTACGTCATCTGACGCCACCTGGCGAGCACTTCCGGCTCCGGGCGCCACGGTCACGGCGAATGCCGCTTCTCAGCGGCCTGTGACACCGCCGTTCGAGCGCCGCTTGCGGCCTTTCACGACAGTCTTCTGTCCTGCGCCATGCGGCCATGCCCGTCTCCGGCACCCGTTCGAGCAGTGCTCCCCTCCGGTCGGCCTTTTTCTGACCCACAGATGAAACGGCGTGCGCAATCATGCATAACTCCTCTTCTGTTTCTTCCGACAGCTCCCTGTCGTCGTCCTCCTCGTCCGCGGGCACCTCGCTCGCCGAGGAACGGCATCCCGAACCGAGTGCGCCGTCGCCGGGCGGATTCCGGGTGGTGCTGGACGACATCCAGCACTCCCGCGGCACCCGCCGGCTGCTGGACGGGGTGCACCAGTCCGTCGCCCTGGGTGAACGCATCGGCGTCATCGGGGAGAACGGATCGGGCAAGACCACCCTGCTGCGCCTGCTCGCCGGACTGGACAAGCCCGACGGGGGCCGGGTGCTGGTGCAGGCGCCGGGCGGGGTCGGCTACCTTCCGCAGACCCCCGAGCTGGCGCCCGACGACACGGTGCAGGACGCCATCGACCACGCCCTCGCCGAACTGCGTGCCCTGGAGGCCGAGTTGCGCCGCTGCGAGGCGGCCATGGCCGAGGCGGACGGGGACGAGCTGACGGCTCTGCTGGCCGAGTACGGCGATCTCATGGAGGCCTTCGAGGCCCGGGACGGCTATGCGGCCGACGCCCGGGTGCAGGCCGCCATGCACGGCCTGGGCCTGGCGTCCGTGGACCTCACGCGGCGGCTGGCCAGCCTGTCCGGCGGCGAGCAGGCCCGGCTGGGCCTGGCCTGTGTGCTCGCCGCCGCACCGCAGCTCATGCTGCTCGACGAGCCCACCAACCACCTGGACCGGGCCGCGCTGGAGTGGCTCGAGGAACACCTGCGTTCCCATCGCGGCAGCATCGTCGTCGTCTCCCACGACCGTGTCTTCCTGGAGCGGGTGGCCACCGCCCTGTGGGACGTGGACGCCGAGCGGCACACGGTCCACCGCCACGGCGGCGGCTACGCGGGCTATGTGAAGGCCAAGGCGGCCCTGCGGGCCCGCTGGGAGCAGCAGCACCAGGAGTGGAAGGAGGACCTGGCCCGCCAGCGTGAGCTGACGCGCGCGGCGGCGGACCACGTGGCCGCCGGGCCGCGGGGCAACACCGACCGGACGAACGGCCGTCACCAGCGCAGTGTGGAGAAGCAGATCTCCGCCCGGGTGCGCCACGCCAAGGAGCGGCTGCGCCGGCTGGAGGAGAACCCGGTCCCCCGCCCGCCGAAGCCCATGCGCTTCGCACCCCGCATCAAGGGCGGCGACGCCGCGGGCACCTCGGCCGTCGCCGGGCTGTACCACGTGGAGGTGGCACAGCGGCTCCAGGTACCGGACTTCGAGGTACGCCCGGGGGAGCGCGTCCTGATCACCGGCCCCAACGGGGCGGGCAAGAGCACCCTGCTGCGGGTGCTCGTCGGCGACCTGGAACCGGACCGGGGCACGAGCACCCGCCCGGCGCGCACCGGCTGGCTGCCGCAGGAGACACCGGTCACCGAGCCAGGGCTCAGCCTCCTGGAGGCGTTTGGCCAGGGCCTGCCGGGCGATCCCGAGGGACATCGCGGGGCGCTGCTGGGCCTGGGACTCTTCCGGCCCTCGGATCTGGCCACCCCGGTCGGCCGGCTCTCCGTCGGCCAGCGCCGGCGGCTCGCCCTGGCCCGACTCCTGCACGACCCCGTCGATCTGCTGGTGCTCGACGAGCCGACGAACCACCTGTCACCGGCGCTGGTGGAGGACCTCGAGGAGGCCCTGTCCCACTACCGGGGAGCACTGGTCGTCGTATCCCACGACCGCATGCTCGAACGCCGGTTCACCGGGCGTGCAGTGCGCCTGGAGAACGGCCGTATCCGCGATTGACGCGGCTGTCGCGGCGTATCGCCTCATGAGACCCTCCCCGGGGTGATCACCCGGAGGGGCATCCGTACGCGGCGGGAGCGGCGGTGCCGCGTGGCACCGCCGGCCCGCCGCGACCGTCCCTCCGGCTGCTCCGACGGCTCCTTCGACCCCGGTGAAAGGAACAAACCCCTCATGGCCAAGGACGGATTCACCGACCCGCGCATCGTTCCCCACGAGTCGGAGAAGGAACGCGACGCGCGTGAGCGGCTCACGAAACTCCTCGTCGAAAGCCCCATCCCGCCCAAGTACCTGATCGACAACCTGCCCGTCTATCTGCGCCGCCACCAGCTCGCCGACCTGCTCTCCATGGACGCGCTGTACCGCATGCTGCCCGAGATCCCGGGCGTCATCATGGAGTTCGGCGTGCTGCACGGCCGTCACCTGGCCACGCTCACGGCCCTGCGCAGCATCTACGAGCCGTACAACTCGCTGCGGCGCATCATCGGGTTCGACACCTTCACCGGCTTCCCCGACGACATCCAGGACGTGGACAAGGTCAGCACCAGCGCCGTCGCCGGCCGTTTCGCGGTGCCGGAGAACGAGGTCGACCACCTGCGCGAGGTCCTGGCGGCCCACGAGGCCTGCGAGCCGTTCGGGCACACGCAGCGTTCCTTCGTCGTCCAGGGCGATGTGCGCGAGACCGTTCCGCAGTACCTGGCGGACAACCCGGAGACGGTCATTGCCATGGCCTACTTCGACCTGGACCTCTACCAGCCGACCAAGGAGCTCCTGGAGGTGATCCGGCCGCACCTGACCAAGGGGAGCATCCTCGCGTTCGACGAGCTGGCCCACCCCAAGTGGCCCGGTGAGACCACGGCGCTGCAGGAAGTCTTCGGCCTGGACCGCGCGCCCCTGCGCCAGCTTCCCGGCCGTGAGCCGCCGGTCATCTACATGAAGTGGGGCGAGTGACCGGATCACGGCGGCTGTGATGACGACTCGACACACCGGCGCGAGCGCGCCCACGACCGTCCGGGAACTCGCCATCGAGGGCGCCTTCGAGTTCACCCCCACGGTGTACCCGGACCGTCGCGGTCTGTTCGTGACCACCTATCAGCGACCGCGGTTCACCGAGGCGACCGGGCACGTCTTCCCCGTCTTCCAGACCTGCCAGAGCCACTCGCGCCGGGGAGTGGTCCGCGGTGTGCACTACACCGCGACGCCGCCGGGCATGGCCAAGCACGTCTACTGCGGGCGGGGCCGGGCGCTCGACTTCGTCGTCGACCTGCGGGTGGGCTCGCCCACCTTCGGCCGGTGGGACACGGTCCAGCTCGACCAGGAGCACTTCCGGTCCACGTATCTGCCGGTCGGCGTGGGCCATGTGTTCGTCGCGCTCGAGGACGACACCACGATGGTGTACCTCATGTCCGGACCGTACGTCGCGGAGAACGAGCTCGCCGTGTCCCCGCTGGACCCGGCGCTCGGGCTGCCCGTCACGCTCGACGGCGTCGAGCCGGTCCTGTCCGAGCGCGACGTCGCCGCCCCCACCTTGGCCCAGGCGCTGGAGGCGGGCCTCCTGCCGGACTACGAGGCCTGCCGCGCGCTGGAGGCGGCGCTGTAGCGTTTCTCCACCGGAGACGGCCGGACGCCGCGGTCGCCGCGTCCGGCCGTCGTCGTCGTTCAGTAGCGGTAGTGGTCCGGCTTGTAGGGGCCCTCGACCTTGACGCCGATGTACTCGGCCTGCTCGGGGCGGAGCGTGGTCAGCTTCACGCCGAGCGCGTCGAGGTGGAGGCGGGCGACCTTCTCGTCGAGGTGCTTGGGCAGCACGTAGACACCGGTCGGGTACGCGTCGGGCTTGGTGAACAGCTCGATCTGGGCCAGCGTCTGGTCCGCGAAGGAGTTGGACATCACGAACGACGGGTGACCGGTGGC
>NZ_JBEXTV010000088.1:0-21447 GCF_040628835.1 Streptomyces sp. NPDC006134
GGGGGGGCGTCTGTGCCGAACCCCCCGGGGGCGCCGCGCGCCGGGCCCCCCAACCCCATGGCCCCCGTGCCCCCCGTGTCCGGTCGGGCGCACCGCGGACCTTCGCCTCCCCGTCAGCGAGTGCCGACCGCCGCGCGCACGGCCTTGCGGGCCAGCTGGCAGTCGTCGTGCAGCCGCCGCAGCAGCAGCCGCTGTTCCTCGCCGGACGGCGCAGCACCCGGGTGGGCCGTGCCCGGTGCCGCCGGGGCCGTGTCGTGCATCGAACGCTGCACGGCGGTCTCGTAGGTACGGATCTCGCGGGTCAGTACGAGCATCAGGTTCACCAGGAAGGCGTCCCGCGAGGCGGGGCCCGCCGACTGCGCGAGCTGGCTGATGTGCCGCCGGGCCAGCGGTGCGTCCCCCAGCACCGTCCACAGCGTCGCCAGGTCGTAGCCCGGCAGGTACCAGCCCGCGTGCTCCCAGTCCACCAGCACTGGACCGGCCGGTGACAGGAGGATGTTGGACAGCAGGGCGTCGCCGTGGCAGAACTGGCCCATGCCCTGGCGCCCGGCCGCGTGGGCGATGTCGTGCAGCAGCTTCTGCAGGTCACCCAGGTCCCGGTCGGTGAGCAGCCCCAGCTCGTGGTACCGGGAGATCCGCGCCGCATAGTCCAGCGGGGCGCCGAACGTGCCCGCCGGGGGACGCCAGCTGTTGAGCCGGCAGATCGCGCCGAGTGCCGCTCTGATGTCCCCCCGCTGCGGTGCCTCCACCGGGTGCCGCTGGAGCGCCACCGCCCGTCCCGCCATCCGCTCGATGACGAGCGTGCCGTTGTCCGGATCCGCTGCGATCAGCCTCGGCACCCGCACCGGCGGGCGGTGCCGGACGAACGAGCGGTAGGCCGCTATTTCGTGCCGGATCCGCTCGGCCCACGCGGGGGAGTGGTCCAGTAAACACTTGGCGACGGCCGTGCTGCGTCCGGCCGTGCCGACCAGCAGCACGGACCGCCCGGTGCGGCGCAGCACCTGCACCGGAGAGAACTCCGGGCAGATCCGGTGCACCGCGGCGATCGCCGTGCGCAGCTGAGCGCCCTGAGGGCCGGACAAGTCGATTCTCCCGCTGAGCGGTTGGATGCCGGACCCCGCGCCGCGCGGCGGCCTGCCCGGCCCGAGGGCCGGGGCCGCCGGACGCGCGGGGGCGAGGTAGGGGCCGCCGCCCGCCGGGCGGTACAGCGGCCGGGGCGGGGCGGACACGGAGGACGATGCTGCGTACATGGGCGAGACAGATCCCTTCGTGTGCCTGCTGTGCCTGCCTGAACATCGCGCACCCGGCCCGGCCGCCGCCGGCGCACCCTGGGGAATGCCCCTGCGGTGACCGGGTCGGGGTGGCGCGTTCCTACCTGACACCCGAAGGGCGGTGGCACACCATCTGGCGCACCCTGGCGAACCCTGGCGAATAGTCGCCCGGCAACTGTGGCCGGGCTACTGTCGGTTTCAGCCGAGAACCTGGGGGCTTGATGTGAGCGGAGAACCCAACACCCGGCTCGCGGACCTGTTCGGCCTGGCCGGCTGGTCCAAGGGCGAGCTCGCGAGGCTGGTCAACCGGCAGGCGGCGGCCATGGGCCACCCCCAGCTGGCGACCGACACCTCGCGGGTGCGGCGGTGGATCGACATGGGGGAGATACCCCGCGATCCGGTGCCCCGTGTGCTGGCGGCTCTGTTCACCGAGCGTCTCGGCCGTGTCGTGACCATCGAGGACCTCGGTCTGGTCCGGCACGGGCGTGCGGGGAAACGGCAGGGCGGCGGGAGCGAGCATCCCGACGGAGTGCCGTGGGCGCCCGAGCGGACCGCCGCGGTCCTCACCGAATTCACGGGAATGGACCTCATGCTCAACCGACGCGGCTTGGTGGGCGCGGGTGCCGCGCTCACCGCGGGATCCGCACTCAGCAGCGCCATGCACGACTGGCTGCGCACCGACCCGGCCCTGGCTGCCGACGCCCCCGACTTCCACCATCCTCTGCACACCGCCGACCCCGCCGGGTACGACCGCTACGAGGCCGCCCCCGTCGGGTCCCAGGAGGTCGACGAACTGGAGCGCTCGGTGGAGGTGTTCCGCGCCTGGGACGCCGCACGCGGCGGCGGGCTCCAGCGCAAGGCGGTGGTGGGCCAGCTCAACGAGGTGGGCGGCATGCTCGCCTACCACCACCCGCCCCACCTCCAGCGGCGCCTGTGGGGCGTCGCCGCCAACCTCGCCGTCCTCGCCGGGTGGATGTCGCACGACGTCGGTCTGGAGCCCACGGCGCAGAAGTACTTCATCATCGCCGCGCACGCCGCGCGGGAGGGTGGCGACCGGCCCCGCGCCGGCGAGGCGCTGTCCCGCGCGGCCCGCCAGATGGTCCACCTGGGCCGGCCCGACGACGCCCTGGACCTGATGAAGCTCGCCCAGTCCGGCTCCGGCGACCGGGTGCTGCCCCGCACCCGGGCGATGTTCCACACCATCGAGGCCTGGGCGCAGGCGTCGATGGGCAAGGGGCAGGCGATGCGCCGCACCCTGGGGCAGGCGGAGGACCTCTTCGTCTCCGACAGGAACGACGCGCCGACGCCGGACTGGATGCAGACCTTCAAGGACGAGGACCTGTACGGCATGCAGGCGCTCGCCTACCGCACGCTGGCGGAGTTCGAGCCGGGAGCGGCCGTGCACGCCCAGTACTACGCGGAGAAGGCCCTGGCCCTGCGGGTCGACGGACGGGAACGGTCGAAGATCTTCGACCATCTGTCCATGGCCTCCGCCTGCTTCATCGCGGACGACCCCGAGCAGGCGGACCGGTACGCGCGCCTCGCCCTGATGTCGATGGGGTCGAACTCCTCCCGCCGCACCTGGGACCGGCTGCGCCAGATGTACCGGCTCACCGCCGAGTACGCCGGCTACCCGAAGATCCAGGAGCTGCGGGAGGAGATCAAGCTGGCGCTGCCGAAAGGGACGAAAGGGAAAGGGCGGAGCGGCGGCAGCGCACCGGCGTAGCGGGGCGGTGCCGCCGTATCCGGACCGTCCGTCAGGGGAGGCCCTGCCCTTACCCGGTTCCTCCCCCTGGTTTCGTGAGCCTCCGCCAGGGGCCTCGCCGTATCGCCCGCCCTTACGGCGTCACCCTGGCGACGAGCAGGCAGGCGCCGTCCTCGTGACCGGGCCCGCCGCACTCCGCCACGACCGTCCGCAGCGCGTCCTCGGCGGTGCGGGCCGCGGTCAGGCGGGGGGCCAGGGCGAGGAGCGGGCCGGCGGCGCCGGTGCCGTCCCGCGGTCCGGGGCCGCCGGTGTGCAGCACCAGGACATCGCCCGCTTCGAGGGTTTCCTCGGCCTGTCCCGGCGCGGTGCCCGGCGCGATCAGCCTGCGCCCCGTCCCCGCGCGGAACAGCAGCGGTGCGGGGTGTCCCGTGCGCGCCCATGCGAGCGTGCGGGTCCCGGGCCGGTAGTGGCAGCACACCGCGCCGGTCAGGGCGGCCGGTGGGGCGGCGGTGTCGAGCAGCTCGCCCAGCAGGGCCAGCAGCCGTGCCGGTCCGGTTCCCGCCAGCGTCATGCCGCGCAGGGCGCCGAGCAGCATCGCCGTGCCCACGGCGGGCCCGGTCCCGGTGCCGGGCCAGGTCAGGTCGCCGGCCCCGAGCAGCGTCTCACCGCCGGCGAGGGGGAGGGCGTCGCACCAGGCGCCGCCCGGGGTGTCCGCCGACGACGGCACGTACCCGGTGGCGATGTCCATGCCCGGGCCGCCCCGGCGGGGGAGCCGCAGGGAGCCGTGCCGGGGCGGCCCGGCCTCCTGCGGCTCGACCGCGGCCCGGTGCCCCGGCTGCGTGTGCCGCACGTCGCGCCGGAGCGAGTCACGGGTCTCGCTCACCACGCGCTGGCTGCGGCGCAGCTCGCTGACGTCCCGCAGAACCGCCCACATCGAGGCGGTGCTGCCGTCGGCGTCGAGCACGGGCTCGCCCATCATGTGCACGGTCCGTACGGCTCCGCCGGGGTGCACGATGCGGAACTCCCCGTCGATCGGCCGCCCGTCGACGAGACAGCCCGTGACCATCGCCGTCAGTTTCGGCCGGTCCTCGTCGAGCACGAGTGAGGGCAGCTCGTCGAGGGTGAGCGGGGGAGCGGACGGGTCGCGTCCGAGGATCCGGTAGAGCTCTCCGGACCATTCCGCCGCGTCGGTCAGCAGGTTCCACTCGGCGCTG
The DNA here is from genome assembly GCF_040628835.1 of Streptomyces sp. NPDC006134. NCBI lineage: Bacteria > Bacillati > Actinomycetota > Actinomycetes > Kitasatosporales > Streptomycetaceae > Streptomyces > Streptomyces sp. NPDC006134. Next base: position 4,191 of record NZ_JBEXTV010000088.1, read on the forward strand.
CCGACCCGGCTCAGCAGGGACCCGGAGCCGGGCCCGGCCGGGGCGGGGGAGGCGGCCTCGGCGGGCGGGGGTGCGGGCAGGGGGCCGTCCCGTAGTTGTGCCAGGTGCTCGTCGAGGTCGTCGAGCTGGTGCAACGCCAGGTCGTACAGGGCGCGTTGCCAGCGTCCCCGTGGGCCCGATCCGTCGTGCCGGACGCCGCGCCGGACGGCGTCGACATCGCCTTTGAGCCGTCGCGCCTGCGATATCAGCGTCTCGACCGAACCGCGTCCGGGCGGCTGGGCGGACGGGCGGTCCGCGGAGAGGGGGGACGGCATGACGGACTCCGTTGAGCAGACGGGACGACCGAGGCGTGACCCAGACGGGCGGAGGGATCGTTACGACTGTTGCACAGCCCGCGACCGCCTGTAAGGGATTTGGCAACACACGATACGGCGATGCTTCCGGCATATGCCACAGTCTCCGTGGACCGATTGCCATGGACATATTGCGTACGGCTTCTGCGGCCCAAGTCGTAAGACGGGTACGCGATTTGACCAACCGTCACGGAGTGCGAGCGGAGCCGCCAAAGTGTTCGATGGACCTGTGTTCTACACGCTTCCGTGCGGCTCTACGGGGCGGAGCCGGCCCCGGCGTGGAGGGCCGGGCGCGGAGCGAGGCCGACGGTGGTGCGGGCGCCGCTCTCCAGGGAGCGGACGCCGGCCTCGGCCACCACGGCGGCCGCGTACCCGTCCCAGGTGCCGGGGCCGGTGACCCGGCCCTGCCGGGTGGCGTCGACCCAGGACTGGACCTGGCGGTCGTAGGCGTCGGCGAACCGCACGAGGTAGTCCTGCGCCACCTCCTCGCGCGCGCCGCCCGCCGCCGTCACGACCATCGTGCGCGCGTCCCCGATCCGGGCGCTGCCCGCCTCGCAGACGGCCTCGCACCGGACCTGGTAGCCGAAACCGCAGTTGACGAAGATCTCCACGTCGACCAGTGCGCCTCCCTCGGTCTCGAACAGCGCGAACTGCGGGTCCACGAGCCCCTCGGGCGCGCCCGCGGAGGACCGGGGCCGCAGCACGGTCACCGCGGTCAACTCCTGCCCGAGCAGCCAGCGGGCCGCGTCGATCTCGTGCGACACCGAGCTGTCGATCAGCATGGCGGAGGTGAAGTGCGGCGGGGAGGACACGTTGCGGTGGACGCAGTGCAGCATCAGCGGCCGGCCCAGGCGCCCGGTGTCCAGCAGGGTCTTCAGCTGCCGGTACTCGGCGTCGTAGCGCCGCATGAACCCGATCTGCGCCAGCCGCCGGCCCAGCCGCGCCTCCGCCTCCACCACGCGCAGCGCGCCCGCGGAGTCGGGCACCATCGGCTTCTCGCACAGCACCGGCAGCCCTCGCGCGAAGGCGCCGAGCAGCGCCTCCTCGTGGGCGGGGCCGGGTGAGGCGATCAGGACGGCCTCGACTCCGGGCGCGTCGAGCGCGGCCTCGGCGTCCGTGTGCACGACGACCCCGTCGATGCCGGCCGCGGCGTCCTCGGCCCGTCCGATGTCGGGATCGGCGACCGCGGCGACCCTGGCCCCGCTCACCACCCGGTCGAGCCGCCGGATGTGATCGGCCCCCATGTGTCCCGCGCCCAGAACGGCCACACCCAGCGGTTCGGTCATGCTTCATCGGCTCCTTCTGGCGTGACGTGTGACGTGTGACGGGCCGGTCGGGTCCATGGCGACCAGGGTTTCACGGTCGTCAAGGGGCCGCCCGGCACGCCCGCCGCCGGGCGGCCCGCTGCGGGACCCGTGTGAAGGCGGCTGCACGGGATGTTGGGAGAGTTTTTGCCGATGGCCGATCCGTGACGGCGAGCGCCTGGTGTCGCACGGTTCCCGGGTATCGCTCATGCAAAGTGTGACCAAAAGTCGCAGGGTGGTGACGGCGGCCGTGTTGTGCCCCTGTTGACTTCAAGCCCCTGCATTGAGCAGGCTCGCCGAGATAGGTGTTAGATACAACTGGTTTGGCCGGTTGCCGGTTGCGCATGCGAAAGCAAAGGTGGGTGACGGGGCCGGCCGGACCGGAGGCGGGAGGTAGCGCATGTGCGGCATCACCGGCTGGGTCTCCTTCGGCCGCGACCTTCGCTCGGAGGCCGCGACGCTGGACGCGATGACCGAGACGATGGCCTGCCGGGGCCCGGACGACCGCGGCACCTGGGCCGAGGGCCCGGCGGCCCTCGGTCACCGCAGGCTCGCCATCATCGACCTGCCCGGCGGCCGTCAGCCGATGACGGCCGCCACCCCGGCGGGCACCGTGGCGATCGTCTACTCCGGAGAGGCCTACAACTTCACCGAGCTGCGCCGTGAACTCTCCGGCCGAGGCCACCGCTTCACCACCGACTCCGACACCGAGGTCGTCCTGCGCGGCTACCTGGAGTGGGGCGACGCCGTCGCCGAACACCTGAACGGCATGTACGCGTTCGCGGTCTGGGACGGCCGCGCGGACAAGCTCGTCATGATCCGCGACCGCATGGGCATCAAGCCCTTCTACTACCACCCGACCGCCGACGGCGTCCTGTTCGGCTCCGAGCCCAAGGCGATCCTCGCCAACCCGCTCGCCCGGCGCCGGGTGCGGCTGGACGGGCTGCGCGAGCTGTTCACCATGATCAAGACGCCCGGCCACGCCGTCTGGGACGGCATGCGCGAGGTCGAGCCGGGCACGGTCGTCACCGTCGACCGCTCCGGCGTGCGCCACCGTGTCTACTGGGAGCTGGAGACCCGGCCGCACACCGACGACCGCGACACCACCATCGCCCGCGTCCGCTCGCTCCTCGACGACATCGTGCGCCGCCAGCTCGTCGCCGACGTGCCGCGCTGCACCCTGCTCTCCGGCGGCCTGGACTCCTCCGCCATGACCGCGCTCGCGGCCCGGCAGCTCGCCGAGCACGGCGAGAAGGTCCGCAGCTTCGCCGTGGACTTCGCCGGCCAGGCCGAGAACTTCGTCGCCGACGAACTGCGCGGCACCCCCGACACGCCCTTCGTCCACGACGTGGCCCGCACCGCCGGCACCGACCACCAGGACATCGTCCTGGACGCGCAGGCCCTCGCCGACCCCGAGGTGCGGGCGAAGGTGATCCGGGCCCGCGACCTGCCCGCCGGCCTCGGCGACATGGACGCCTCGCTGTACCTGCTCTTCCGGGCCATCCGCGAGCACTCCACCGTCGCCCTGTCCGGCGAGTCCGCCGACGAGGTCTTCGGCGGATACCTGCAGTTCTTCGACGAGGAGGCCCGCGGCGCCGACACCTTCCCCTGGCTGGTGCGCCTCGGCCGCCACTTCGGTGACGACGCCGACGTCCTGCGCCCCGGCCTGACGAAGGCCCTGGACCTCACCTCGTACGTGGCCGACGGCTACCGCGACGCCGTGGCGGGCATCCGGCGCCTGGAGGGCGAGAGCGACTTCGAGTACCGGATGCGGCGGATCTGCCACCTCCACCTGACCCGGTTCGTGCGGATCCTGCTCGACCGCAAGGACCGCGCGAGCATGGCCGTCGGCCTGGAGGTCCGGGTGCCGTTCTGCGACCACCGGCTCGTCGAGTACGTCTACAACACGCCCTGGGCGCTGAAGTCCTTCGACGGCCGCGAGAAGAGCCTGCTCAGGGAGGCGACCGCGGACCTGCTGCCGAAGTCCGTGTACGACAGGGTCAAGAGCCCCTATCCGTCCACGCAGGACCCGAAGTACGCCGCCGCCCTCCAGGACCAGGCCCGGGACCTGCTCTCCCGGCCCGGCCACCCGGTCTTCGACCTCGTCGACCCCGAACGCCTCCGGCAGGCCGCCCACCGCGACACGCCCCTGAGCACCCAGGCGGCCCGGCGCGGCCTGGAGCGGGCCCTCGACCTCGCGCAGTGGATCGACCTCTACGAACCGGAGCTGACGCTCGACTGACGGGGGCGTACGGCCCCGGCGGCGCCGCGCGCCCGCCTCAGCCGCCGGCGCCGCCCTCGCCGTCGTCCTCGGAGCCGCACGAGCTGCCGCTGGGCGGCAGGGAACCGTACAGCAGGAAGGCGTCGACCTTCCGGTGCACGCACTTGGAGGACGAGTACCCGGTGTGTCCCTCGTTCCTGTTGTCGAGCACCACGGCCGCCTCGCCGAGCCGCTCGGCCGTCTCCACCGTCCACCGGTACGGCGTCGCCGGGTCGCCACGGGTGCCGACGAGCAGCATCTTCGGCGTGTCGAGGTCCTTGACCTCCTCGCGGATGAAGTCGGTGCCCTTGGGGCGGCCGTAGCACATCAGCACCTGGGTGAGCCGGTACCGCCCGAAGATCGGCGAAGCCTTCTCGTAGGCGGCCCGCAGCCGGCCGAGCGACCGCGCGACCTGCGCGGCGGTCGGCCGGTCCGGGTCGTCCGCGCAGTTGATCGCCATCAGCGCGGCGGGCAGGTTGTCGGGGGGGATGTCCTCCTCGTCCACCAGGCCGCCGTCGGTGCCACGGCCCCGGCCCTCCCGGCGGACCGGGAACGCGACACCACCGGAGATGAAGCTCTCCAGGGCATGGGTGTCGCCGTCCTCGACCAGCTGCGCGAGCGCCCGCTGCAGCAGAGGCCACAACTCCCGGCTGTACAGGGCCTGCCCGATCGCGCCGACCAGGTCCTGCCCGGTGAAGGCGTCGCCGAACGCCGTCGGCACCGGGTCGTCGTCGAGCGAGCCGACCAGCTCCGCGACCCGTTCCCGCGCCTCCCGCGCGTCCTGCCCGAACGGGCAGGCGATGTCCTCGGTGCACCAGTCGATGAAGTTCTCCAGCGCCGTCTGCTGCCCCCGCGCGCCGGCCAGGCCCTGCTCGGTCAGCGGCTCCGTCAGCGTGTCCACGCCGTCCAGCACCATCCGCCCCACCTTGCCGGGGAACTGGGCCGCGTAGACCGCGCCCAGCCGGGTTCCGTAGGAGAAGCCCAGGTAGTTGAGCTTGTCGTCACCGAGTGCCTGGCGCATCACGTCCATGTCGCGGGAGGCGTTGACCGTGCCTATGTGGGGCAGGACGGGGCCCGAGAGCCGCACGCACGTGGCGGCGGCGTCCCGCAGCCGCCGGAGCACCTCCCGCGTGTCGCCGTCCTCCTCGTCCCCGTCCGTCGCCTCCAGGATCTCGACGGAGCCCTCACCGCAGGTGACCGGCGAGGACCTGCCGACGCCCCGCGGATCGAAGGCCACCACGTCGTAGCCGTTGGTGAGGTGCAGGAAGTCCTTGCCGCCGGCCATGAGCTCGCTGACGCCGGGACCGCCCGGGCCGCCGAAGTTCAGCAGGACCGATCCCTTGGCGTCCCCGGTCGCGCGGTAGCGGGCCAGGGCCAGGTCGAGCGTTCCCGCGTCGGGCCGCGCGTAGTCGAGGGGGACGGTGACCTTGCCGCACTGCAGATCCTTCGGCGCGTCCGGGTTCTCGCACGCCGACCACCGGACCTTCTGGTCGTAGAACCGGGACAGACCGGGATCGACGTCCTCCGCGGCCACGGCGGGCAGGCCCGTGCCCAGCAGGGCCAGCCCGAGTGCGCCGGTGACCGCGCAGCGCCGGACCGAGGACCGAGTCGACAGCTTGGCCAGCATCGATGCCTCCCAGGGCGCCCCGTCGCGGACCGGAGATCGGCGCCCTCGATCACCATAGACGGCCCCCGGAAGGCACGCCTCCGGGCGAGCGGGACGGACCGGAGCGGCCTGCCCCGCCCCCCTCGCCGCGCTCGCGTGTCTTCGCCGTTCGTTCGACAAGCGGGTTCGTTCGACAAGCGGGTCACTCGACGGGGTGAAAGGCCGATAAGCCATAACTCGGATGGTGCGCCCGCGTTTACTCCGGTGCGGGCGAGCGCCCGCGACATGTCTGGAAGGCAGGGAACCTATGCGAAGGGTTACCCGAAACAGTGTGTTCGCCCTCGCCGCCTCCGGCGCGATGGCCGTGACGTTCCCGGCGGGCACCGCGTTCGCGGCCGACGGCGCCACCGCGGAGGGGGCCGCGGCCGGCTCGCCCGGGCTGATCTCCGGCAACACGGTCCAGCTCCCCGTGCACGTCCCGATCGGCGTCTGCGGGGACACGGTCAACGTGGCCGGGGTCCTCAACCCCGCCGCGGGCAACAGCTGCGCCAACACCGGCGAGACCGGCAAGAACGGCAAGAACGGCAAGAACGGTACGGCGCGTGAGGGGGGCGGCGCGTCCGGGGGAGCCGCCGCGAGCGGCAGCGGAAAGGATTCGCCGGGGGTGCTCTCCGGCAACGGCGTGCAGCTGCCGGTCCACCTCCCCGTGAACGTGAGCGGGAACACCGTCAGCGTGGTGGGAGTGGGCAACGCGGCCGTCGGCAACGAGTCCACCAACACCTCCGGCCACCGTCCCGAGCAGCCTCACCGCCCCGAGCGGCCCCATCGTCCCGAGCGGCCGGCGCCGGAGACGGAACCGCCCGTGCCGTCCACGGACGAGGAGCGCACGCGTCCGAACGCGCCGCGTCCGCACGCCGCCCCGCCGCGATCCGTGACGTTCCTCGCCGAGACCGGCACGGACCACACCGTGCCCGCCCTCGCCGGCGCCACCGCCCTCGTCCTGGGCGGAGCGGCACTGTGCCGGCGGTTCCGCCCGGGGCGGACGGACGACGCGACGCCGTGAAGGACGGGGGCTGACTCCATGAGCGGGTGAGGGCTTTCCCACGGGTGACGAGCGGGCGGGGGCTTCCCCGCGGGTGGGCGCCGGCACGGGTGGACGGCTTCCCTATGGGGGCGGTCTCCCGAGCGTCTGGCCTCCCGGGTCGGCAGCCGGGCGACGGCTTCCCTACGGGGGCGGCCTCCCTGCGGGTGGGGCGCCGCGCCGGTCGGGTGGAGCCGGCGCCGCCCGCCCGTCACGGCTCGGACCGGCGGCGTCCGGGCGACGGTGTCCGGGCGCCGCCCGCGGCCGGGGCGGAACGACCGGCCGGATTCAGCCGCGCCCGGTGTGGAAACGGCGGTGCAGCGCCCGGACCTGCTCCGCCAGTCCGGGCACGGGGCCCTCCACGGCGACGCCCGGCGCGACCTCCTGGACCGGCAGCGTCCGCACCGGCGGGGCGGGCACCCCCCACTCCGCGAGCCAGGCGGACAGCTGCTCGGAGGAGGCGACGTACACGATGCGCCCGAGCCCCGCCCAGGCGTGTGCGGCCGCGCACATCGGACAGTGCTCGCCCGAGGTGTACACGGTCGCGGCCGCCCGCTCCTCGGGCGTCATACGGCCCGTGGACCAGCGGGCCAGCTCGAACTCGGGGTGCCGGGTGCGGTCGCCCGACGCCACCCGGTTGCGGTCCTCGGCGAGCACCGTGCCATCCGCGCCGACCAGGACCGAACCGAACGGCTCGTCCCCGGCCTCCAACGCCTCGGTCGCCAGTTCGAGGCAGCGGCGCAGGTACGGCAGTTCGCTGTCCTTCACGACCATGGGGTACGGCCCTTCCTCGCAAGGTGATCTCCGAGTGCACCCTACGCCCGAGGGGTGACCACAGGGATGCCCCCAGGGGTGACCGGGCCCGGCCGCGTGCTCAGCGGCGAGCTCGTGCCCGGTCCAGCGCGGCCACACCGAGCGCGGCGAGGCCGATCTGGATGAGCCACTCGATCCAGTCCACCCCGTCGGTGTCGGCGACGTCGAACGCGGCGGCGATCGCGGACCCGATCAGCGCGGCCACGATGCCGACGGCGATGGTCCACAGGATGCCGATGCGCTGACGGCCCGGGACCACGAGCCGGCCCAGGATGCCGATGACGATACCGATCACGATGGCGCTGATGACGCCGTCTATCTCCATCTTCGCCCCTCTTCGTCGGAACCCCGCAGTGGTGCGTCTGCCCCCTGGCGGCGCGCGCACTCCGAAAGTCTCCGGCGGCCCCGGCGCGGGGCGGGGAAGGGGGAGGGGGAGGGGAAGGTGAGGCGCGGTCGGGAGACTCCGCACCCGGAAGGGCACAGGGCACAGGGCGCAGGTCGTGGAGACGGACGACGCCCGCAGGCCGGTCCGGTCGGTGCGGGCCGGCCTGCGGCGTGCCGGGGCGGGCCGCTACGGCCTGGGGACGCTCTTTGCCGCCGTGACGGCGCACACGGCTCCGAGGATCACGGCGAGAGCGCCGATCACGATGTTGTTCCACACCACGCCGGCGTCCGGACCGTCACCGACGATCCACGGCGAGATGATCATCCACACGCCCATCGCGCACATGGCCCAGCTCAGGCCGTACATGCGCTCCGGAGCCCTGGTGAACCCGAGGGCCAGCAGGCCTATCGCGATGCCCACGATGAGGTTGTGCGGTACGAGCGCGGGCTGGTTCGCCGTGAAGTGGAGTATCCACGGGGACACGGCACAGTACAGACCGAGCAGGAACACCGGGCCGTCCACGAGTGCCACATCGCGGCCGCCGAGCATGCGGGCGTACCGGGCCCGCATTTCCGAGGCGTCAGGGTGGCTGGTGATGTCACCTCTGGGGTGCGAGACGTTGGCCATGAGTCGTCTCCTTTGACTTGCAGGGCCGACCGCGTCTGGTGCGGTTTGCGGGGCGCGCCGCCTAGTCCATCTTGCGCTTATTTTTCCTTTATGTGTAGGGGTGGGGCATGGGGAGGGGTGGGGGTGTGGGCAGGGATGAGGTGCGTGATGCCGGGCGGTGTCCTGGTGGGCGGCCGGGCCTGCCGCCGGAACCCGTGCCGGGCCTGACATGTCCGCCTCGATCCCGGGCAGGCGTTTTGCACGCAAGACGTCGTTGGAGTCGATGGTCGATCCTGGAGGTGTCTGCCGCTATGGGCGCGAAGGTGTTGGAGCGGTTTCCTGCGGGAGCTCCGCGCGGGTCGTGGCCGGCGGAGGAGTACGCGGCGGCGCGGCGCGCGGAGGGCGAGCCCGCGACCGTCGTCATGGACCTGGAGTCGGACGCGTTCCTCGTGGTGGTCCCCAGCCGCGACGACGACTGACGCGGGCCGCCGGTGACGGCGGCCGAACCGCTCCTCTCCCCGGGCGCCGCGGCACCGGCGGAGAGGAGGTCGCGCCGCTCACGCGTGGCCGGGCCGCGTGGCCGCCGCGGTCACAGCGGAGGGAGGGCGGCCGGCGACGCCAGGTGGGCCGGGCGGGCCTGCCGGACCGGTGCCGTCTGCCCCTGCATCAGAAGGAACATGCCTTCCCGGGCGAGCCGCTGGGCCGGACTGTCCGGGTCCATGGTGCGGCCGCCCCCCGGCCACGTCCGCCGCGGTCGTCGCCGCGCGCGCCAGATCGTGCGCCCGGGTCCGCGGCGCGAGCCGTTCCTCGACGTGCTCGTGCGGGGCGGGGCGGTCCGTGAGGGCGTAGGCGCGGCGGCGCACCTCGTCGGTCCGGGCGCGCGGGGTGCCGGCCGTCTTCTCCGCCTCCGTGTACCGCTCCGGCAGGCGCAGCGCGGCGTACGCCACACCGAAGGCGGCGGGAGGGGTGTTGGCGCTGCGCGGGATGTCCCCGCGGGCGAACTCCTCCCGCGGGACGTGCGGCATCACGGACTCCGTGGGCAGCCACAGGCCGTGCGGGTCCAGGGAGGCCGTCCGGGCGGCCGGCAGCGCCGCGAGCCGCGTCGGCGGGGACGGGCGCAGCCCCGGTTGTTCATGGGCGCCGGCGGACGCGAACGCCACCTCGGCGTCGTCGCCGGCACCCGCCGGCAGCATCACGCCGTTCACCCCGGCCCGTGTGCCAGGGCACGGTGCCGTCGAAGCGCCGGCCGCCCCGCCGGGCGGTGGCGCGCACCGGGACGCGGAGGAAGGCGCGGACGTGCGCGTAGGCGATGGCGGCCGGCAAACCGCCGGTCGCCGGCGGGCGCAGCAGGCGGTCCCCTACGGGGAGGCCGGACCTGCCGAGCAGGCGTACCGGCGTGTGGTGCTGGGTCTGCGCGAACCACGCCGAGCGGCACGCCCCGGCCAGGATCTCCTGGCCACCGCGTCGGGTGCCCCCGCTCCGCCGTACGCCGCGGGCGCGCTCACCCCGAGAAGCCCCGGCCTCCCGAGGGCGTCGATGGGGGACGCGGGCACGCCGTCCCGGTCGACGTCTGCGCGTGCGGGGCGAGGAGATCCTCCGCGACCCGGCGGGTGCGGGCGACGAGGGGATGAGGGGCGGGGGAGGGGTGGGGCGCGGTGGTCATGGCCGCCTTCTCGCGGCTGTGGCCGGGAGCGGACCCAGGGCTGGGCGGCCCTGGAGCGGTGACCGGGCCGTGCCCGCCCGGTGCGCGGCCGGTGGCCCCGCGCGCCGAGGGTGCACGACCCGCCGGAATTTATTTGGGCACCTGAAATGTTGGCCAATACATCTGACTGTTCCTGCAGGACTCGCGGGCCGCACCGCCCGCGCGCACCACCAGCGAGGCACCGTGCACCACCCCGCCCCCGAGCAGCCCGCCGCCGTCGTGGCCCGGCTGCGTGCCACCTTCCGCTCCGGCCGTACCCGGCCCGTCGAATGGCGCACGGCCCAGCTGCGCCGCCTGCGCGAGCTGCTCACCGGCAACGGCCCGGAACTGGCCGCCGCCCTCCACGCGGACCTGGGCAAGAGCGCCGCCGAGGCCCACCGCACGGAGATCGACTTCGTCGTCCGCGAGATCGACCACACGCTCGACCACCTCACCGGCTGGCTGCGCCCCGAGCCCGCTCCCGTCCCGGCCCACCTGGGCGACGACGCGCGGGCCTGGACGCAGTACGACCCGCTCGGCGTCGTCCTCGTCATCGCGCCCTGGAACTACCCGGCCCAGCTCCTGCTCGCCCCCATGGTCGGCGCGCTGGCCTCGGGCAACGCGGTGGTCGCCAAGCCGAGCGAGCTGGCCCCCGCCACCTCCGCCGCCCTGGCCCGGCTGCTGCCCGCCCACCTGGACACCGACGCCGTCGCCGTCGTCGAAGGCGGCGTCCCGGAGACCACGGCCCTGCTCGCCGAGCGCTTCGACCACATCTTCTACACCGGCAACGGCACCGTCGGCCGCATCGTCATGCGCGCCGCCGCCGAGCACCTCACCCCGGTCACCCTCGAACTCGGCGGCAAGTCCCCGGCGTTCGTCGATCGCGGCACCGACCTCGACGTGGTCGCCGACCGGCTGGTGCGCGGCAAGTTCCTCAACGCCGGACAGACCTGCGTCGCCCCCGACTACGTCCTGACCGACCCGGAGACCGCCGCCGCCCTCGAACCCGCGCTCGCCCGTGCCGTCGAGGCGGTGTACGGCCCCGACCCCGCGGCCTCGCCCGTCTACAGCCGCATCGTCAACGAGCGCCACTTCGACCGGCTCACCGGCCTGCTGGACTCCGGCCGGGTGGTCGTGGGCGGCGGCAGCGACCGCGCGACGAAGTACATCGCGCCCACCGTGCTCGCCGACGTCGACCCCGAGGCGCCGGTGATGCGGGAGGAGATCTTCGGCCCGCTCCTGCCGATCGTCACGGTCGCCGGGCTCGACGAGGCGATCGCCTTCGTCAACGACCGGGACAAGCCCCTCGCCCTGTACGTCTTCAGCGAGTCCGGCCGGACGCGGGCGCGGTTCGCCGCCGAGACCTCCTCCGGCGGCCTCGGGTACGGGCTGCCGCTCGCCCATCTCACCGTCTCCGACCTGCCGTTCGGCGGCGTGGGCGAGAGCGGTATGGGCAGCTATCACGGCCGCTACTCGATCGAGACCTTCAGCCACCGCAAGGCGGTGCTGGACAAGCCGCTGGGCTGACGCCAGGGCGGGGCGGGAGCGGACATGCGGGCGGGCAGTGCCCGCGGTGTGCGACACTCCGCCGATGCTCAAGGAAACGATCACCGCGGACGCCGCGGGCACCTGGAACCTCGCGGACCTGCCCGTCCGCCGCATCGGCTTCGGCGCGATGCGGCTGACGGGCAGCGCGGCCTTCCACCTCGGCAGGCCGAGCGACCGCGACCGGTCGATCGCCGTGCTGCGCAGGGCGGTCGAACTGGGTGTCGACCACATCGACACGGCCGCCTTCTACTTCTCGTCCCTCCGCTCCGCCAACGAGCTGATCAACAGCGCGCTGGCGCCGTACCCGGACGACCTGGTCATCGCCACCAAGGTGGGCCCCCACCGCACGTACGCGGGGGAGTGGGGCCCCTCCGCCCGTCCGGAGGACCTGCGCGGCCAGGTCGAGGAGAACCTGCGCCAGCTGGGCCGCGACCACCTCGACGTGGTCAACCTGCGGCGCATGCGGCAGGAGTCGGTGGCCGAGCACTTCGGCGCCCTCGCCGAGCTGCGCGAGGAAGGACTGATCCGCCACCTCGGCCTCTCCGACGTCGAGCCCCGGCACCTCGCCGAGGCGCAGGCGATCGCGCCCGTGGTGTGCGTGCAGAACCGGTACGGGCTCGGCTTCCACGACCCCGCCGGCGACGAGATGCTGCGCATCTGCGGCGAGCAGGGCATCGCCTTCGTGCCCTTCTACGCCATCGCCGGCGAGGGAGGCCCGCAGGGCGCCGCCTCCGTCCACGACGAGGAACTGCTCGCCGTCGCGCGGGCGCACGGTGCGACCCCCGCGCAGGTCCGCATCGCCTGGATCCTCCACCAAGGCCCGCACGTGCTGGCCATCCCCGGCACCGGCGACCCCGCCCACCTGGCCGAGAACGTGGCCGCGGGCGCCCTGCGGCTCACCGGGGACGAACTCGCCCGGCTCGCCGCCCTGCGGTCCGCCGCCGACGGCGGCTGACGCGGGGCGCCTCACCCCGTCACGGGTGCCACCGGCCCTCACGAGAGCCGCCGGTCCTTGGGGGCCACCCGTCCTCACGAGTGCCGCCGGCGGCCGTGCGCTTCCTACGCGATCCAGACCCCGTCCCGCATCAGGTGCCGGCCCGCGAGCTCGTGCACCCCGTGCCACGCCTGGACCGCGCGCGGGCGCACCCGGAACCAGGCGTACGACGCGCCGTTCTCGCGCGGGTCCCAGCCGGTCTTCGCGCGGAAGGCCCCGGCCGCCGCGTCCGGCACCTCACGCGCGGTGAACGTCTCCACGTCCCCGTCGACGAGGACGACGTCCCGCGTGTCGCCGAACGCCGGCCGGGCCCGGCCGCCGCCTCGCAGGTTCCGGCCGGTGGGGCTGGTGAGCCGGGTGGACAGCCACAGGCACTCCCCGTCCCGGACGAACTAGAGCGCGACCAGGCAGGGCAGCCCGCCGGCGTCCGCCGTGGCCACCCAGACGTCCGTCTCCCGTTCCAGCCGGGCCAGTACGTCCTGCTTGCGCCGCCCGGGGCCGCGCGGCGGAGCCGTGATCTCCATGGGCAGGGGCGCTAGCGGACGCGTGTCCGCCGCGCCTGAGCCTCGGGACCCAGGGCCATCGGCCCACGTCCCGGTCCCCCGCGGCCGGCCACGGACTGGCATCCTCGACGTTTTACGTATAACCTCGCCCGTCACCACCACCCCCGCAACCAAAACGACCTGGTGAGGAACCACCCGCACATGACCGCGCCCCGCCCCCGCATCGACACCGACACCCTCCGCCGGCTGCCCAAGGCCGTGCTGCACGACCACCTCGACGGCGGCCTGCGCCCCGCCACCGTCGTGGAGCTCGCGGAAGCGGTCGGTCACACCCTGCCCGCCGGCGACCCGGACGCCCTGGCCGCCTGGTACTACGACGCCGCCAACTCCGGCGACCTGGTGCGCTACATAGCCACCTTCGAGCACACCCTCGCCGTGATGCAGACCCGTGAGGGCCTGCTGCGCACCGCCGAGGAGTACGTTCTCGACCTCGCCGCCGACGGCGTCGTCTACGCCGAGGTCCGCTACGCCCCCGAGCTGATGACCGACGGCGGCCTGACCCTGGACGAGGTCGTGGAGACCGTCCAGGAGGGCCTGGCGGCGGGGATGGCCAAGGCGGCGGCAGCGGGCACCCCGGTCCGGGTCGGCACCCTGCTGTGCGGGATGCGGATGTTCGACCGGACGCGGGAGATCGCGGACCTCGTGGTCGCCCACCGGGACGCGGGCGTCGTCGGCTTCGACATCGCCGGTGCCGAGGACGGCTTCCCGCCCGCCGACCACCTCGCCGCCTTCGAGCACCTGCGCCGCGAGAGCGTGCCCTTCACCATCCACGCCGGGGAGGCGCACGGCCTGCCCAGCATCCACCAGGCCCTCCAGGTGTGCGGCGCCCAGCGCATCGGGCACGGCGTGCGCATCACCGACGACATCCCCGACCTCGCGGCCGGCAAGCTCGGCCGCCTCGCGTCCTGGGTCCGCGACCGCCGCATCGCCCTGGAGATGTGCCCCACCTCCAACCTCCAGACGGGCGCCGCGGCCTCCATCGCCGAGCACCCGATCACCGCGCTGAAGGACCTCGGCTTCCGCGTCACCCTCAACACCGACAACCGTCTCGTCTCCGGCACGACGATGACCCGCGAGATGTCCCTGCTGGTGGAGGAGGCGGGCTGGACGGCCGAGGACCTGCGCACGGTCACGGTGAACGCCGTCAAGAGCGCGTTCCTGCCGTACGACGAGCGCAAGGCCCTCATCGAGGACGTCGTCCTGCCGGGCTACGCGGACGTGCTCTGAAGCAGCCCGCGCACATAGGCGGCCTGTCCGGCGTGCTGGAGATCGTCGGACAGGACGCTGACCAGCCGCACGCCGAGGGTGACCGGCGGATCCCAGTTCTCGTCCACGACGCGCTCCAGGTCCTTGGCGGCCAGTGAGCGCAGGGCGCCGAGCGTCTGCTCGTGCACGGCGTCGTGGTAGCCGGTCAGCAGGTCCGCGGAGTCGACCCGCACCTTGGCGACCTGGGCGGGACTGTGCCCGTACCCGGTGTCCTGGCGCGGCAGGTCCAGCCCGAACCGCTTCTCCCACTCCCGCGCCGTCCACACCTGGTCCAGCCCGAACGCGTCCGCCACGTGGTCGTCCTGGACCCGGGTGAGGTGCCAGACCAGCCAGGCGATGGAGTTGGTGCCGGGGGCGGGGAGGGCGTTGAGGTCGTCGGGGCCCAGGCCCTCGACGGCGGCGTGGACCTCTTCCCGGATGCGGCCGTAGCCGTCGATGAGGATGTCCTTCGCGTGCATACGTCCACCATGGCGCACGCGCCGCTCACGCGCTCCCCGTTTCCGGCCCGGTGTCCGGTCCGGGTTCCAGCGCGGTCTCCAGTACGGCCATCAGCGCCCGGGCGGCCGGACTGGTGGCCTGCGGGGACGGCAGCAGCGCCACCGTCTCGTACGCCGCCTCGCCGGTGTCCTTCAGGGGCAGCGCGGTGAGGGACGTCCGCTTGTGCCGGAAGTGCCGCGGCACGACCGCGATGCCGAGGTTCTCGTCCACCAGGTCGAGCAGGCCGTGCACGTCGTTCACCTCCAGGGCGACGGTCCGCCGTACGCCCGCCGCGGCGAAGGCGGTGTCGGTGGTGCGGCGCGGCCCCCAGTCGGGGTGGAAGTCGACGAAGACCTCGTCGGCGAGGTCCCGCGGCGTCAGGACCGCTCCGGCCGCCGCGAGACGGTGGCCCGGGTGGCACAGCACGGCCATCGGCTCCCGGTTCAGGAAGACGGAGCGCAGGTGCTCGGTGTCGGCCTCCGCCCGGTAGGCGAACGCCAGGTCCAGCCGCCCCGCCGCGACCTCCTCCGCCAGCGCCCCCGAGCCCGCCTGCCGCAGCCGGATCTCCACGTCCGGATGGCGCCGCCGGAACGCCGCCAGCAGCCGGGCCACGTGCACCCCGGCGACACACTGCTCGGTGCCCAGCGACAGCGTGCCGCGCAGCACGCCCTGCACCGCGGCGACCGCCTCGTGCGCCGCCCGCACCTGTGCCAGGATGCGCCGCGCCTCGCCCAGCAGGGCCCGCCCGGCCTCCGTCAGCGTCACCCTGCGGGTGGTCCGCACGAACAGCGGGGTCTGCAGCTCCCGCTCCAGTGCCCGGATGGACGCCGACAGACCCGACTGGGACACCATGAGGCGCTCCGCCGCCCGGGTGAAGTGCCGGTCCTCGGCGACCGCCACGAAGTGCTGGAGATGGCGCAGTTCCATGATTGAGCAGCGTATCCGCTGAATTCCATCGGATTCTTCTGTTGGACCACTGCCCGCAGGTCACGGCAGAGTGGGCCCTGGTCATCAGCACCGCCACAGCAGCACTACCACCCGGCCACCGCCGGCGGAAGAACCCCGGTCATCCGGTGGCCCGTGAGCCAACCCCCTGGAGTCGCGTTGTACACCGCACACCCCGATCGTTACGCGGACATGCCCTACCGGCGCACCGGACGCAGCGGCCTGAAACTCCCCGCGCTCTCGCTCGGCCTGTGGCACAACTTCGGCCCGGACCGCCCGGCCGAGACCCAGCGCGCCATCCTGCGCCGCGCCTTCGACCTCGGCGTCACCCACTTCGACCTGGCCAACAACTACGGCCCGCCGCCCGGCGCCGCCGAGTCCGCCCTCGGCGAGGCGCTGAAGGCCGACTTCGCGCCGTACCGCGACGAACTGGTGATCTCCACCAAGGCCGGCTACCTGATGTGGCCCGGCCCGTACGGCGAGTGGGGCTCGCGCAAGTACCTGCTGTCCTCGCTCGACCAGAGCCTGAAGCGGATGGGCCTGGAGTACGTCGACATCTTCTACTCCCACCGCCCGGACCCCGAGACCCCGCTGGAGGAGACGATGGGTGCCCTGCACTCGGCGGTCCAGCAGGGCAAGGCGCTGTACGTCGGCGTCTCCAACTACTCGGCGGAGCAGACCCGTGAGGCCGCGCGCATCCTCGCCGGGCTCGGCACCCCGCTGCTGATCCACCAGCCCCGCTACTCGATGCTCGACCGCCGCCCGGAGACCGAGGGCCTGCTGGACGCCCTGGACGAGCTGAAGGCCGGCTCCATCGCCTACTCCCCGCTGGAGCAGGGCCTGCTCACCGCCCGCTACCTGGACGGCATCCCGGAGGATTCGCGGGCCGCGAGCGACAGCCCGTTCCTGAACACCGATGCCCTCACCGAGGAGCTGGTGGGCAAGCTGCGCGCCCTGGACGAGATCGCCAAGTCGCGCGGCCAGTCCCTGGCGCAGATGGCGCTGGCGTGGGTGCTGCGCGGGGGCCGGGTCACCTCCGCCCTGGTCGGCGCGAGCAGCCCGCGGCAGCTGGAGGACAACGTCGCGGCGGTCCGCAACCTGGACTTCGACGCGGAGGAGCTCGCCCGGATCGACCGCGTGATCGCCGCGTAGGGCTGCTGCCGCCGGGGCCGTGACGCCGCGCGGGGGCCACGGCCCGGGGGCGGGCGCGTACGGCTCCGAACCCCTTGTCCGGCGACGATCCGCAGTCCCACGGCCCGGGGGCGGGCGCGTACGGCCCTGGCGCGGGTCCGCCACCGCCCCGGACCTGGCCGCCCTCCGGGGGCCCCGCGGGGGGGGGCCCCGGAGGGCGGCGGTTGGGCCAACCGCCGTGACG
>NZ_JBEXTV010000089.1:0-20636 GCF_040628835.1 Streptomyces sp. NPDC006134
GGCGGACAGGTTGATCTTGGTCGACAACCCATCTACCAGGAGCTTCACCTCTTCCTCAACGCCGCCCCCACACCAACCGGCCGGTCCCTCAGCCAGGTTGGAAACGGCTCAATGAGTTTCTGATCAATAGGCGAAGTTGTCGGAGTCCAGGACGTGGCCCCAGTTCCTGGTGGCTGCTGCGGCCGGGTCGAGGCCGGACAGCCATGTGGTGAGTTCGGTCAGCAGGTCCGCGCCGTCGAGGCCGCCGGACGTGGTGTAGGCGAGCATGTATTCCCAGTGCAGGCACACCATCGCGACGAACGAGGCGAGGGAGGAGCCGGCCAGGGGGTCGCCGGGTTCTCTGTCGTCGACCGCGCCGGGCCGGGACTGACGCAGTACGCGGCCGGTGGGACCGTCAAGCAACAGGACGCCGCCGATCCAGGTGCCCAATGAGTAGAAAGGACCGTCGCCCACAGGCGTTTCGAACTCCTTGGTGCCTTCCCAGGTGTGTTCCGCAAGGCCGGACTCAAGGAGATGGTGGGTGTTGAGGCTGTAGAAGCCGGAGACGGCTGGGAAGCCGACCTGGGTGAGGAAGCGCCGGGTCGGTCCGTGAGTCAGGCCGGAAGGCAGCTGCTCATCGGTCATGGTGGGGACGTGGTCCGCGTCGAAGATGTCGAGGACGCGGGCCCTGGTGGGGCGGCAGGCCTTCTCGTCGAAGGGACGCGGTGTGATCCTTCCGCGAGGGCCGACGGACGGCAGTGGCCGCAGGCGCGGACCACTCTCGGTGAAACGGGGGTCGGCTTCGACGGCGTACAGGCCGCGCACTCCGCCCAGCACCACGAGATCGCCGACGCAGACCGCGGATTCGACCTTGGGAGCCTGCACCACGCGGGTCACGGACGGATCGGTGATGAGTTCGAGACGCACCACGTTCCAAGAGGGCTCCACCCGCCAGAGAGTCTGAGGTGCGGGGCCGTCCGTCCGTGTCGGTGCGTCGCCGTGTCGGCTGCTCGACTCGATGAGATTTCCGGTGACCACGTCCCAAGTCCGCTCGACACCATTTTCACTGACGCTGGTCACTGTGGAGTCGGCGGCATCGCCCCGCAGATCATCGATGGCATCGGTCCGAGGGCCACAGAGGTGAAGACGGCCCGGGGCTCGCCAGTTGGTCCAAACAGCCCTCCATGGCAGGGGGCCCGCGGTTTCCACCAGCGCGCGCGCACGCCCAGGGTCGCTTTGACTCAGCGCCAAAAGGTGCAAGATCGACAACCATTCGGCGTGGGAGGAAGGTGCTACGCCAAGTTTGTCGACGTAATGCAGGTCTGCAGCGAAGGTGCCCGCGGGGATGCCGTCCGGAAAAGCGACGGGCAGCGCTTCCATCAAGGCGGTGTGCGCGCACTTGGCGAGCGTGTGGGGGGTGGAAAGGAGTTCTTCGAAGCGACCCGCCACAGCGGCATGGGCAGGTAGCGCCCGGGGCAGGTAGTCCGCGAGAGGATCGTCGTCGCCGCACGTGAAAAGGCGGTCTGTGACGGCGCGATGAAATGCGTGGAACTCCTCTGTGGGAATCTCGCTTCGCAACGCGTGGGCATCTGACTCATGGGTCAGGGCCACAGACAGGCCTTTTTTGGTGTCGACCGATACGCAGTCCAGCTCAGCGGCAACTGCTTGCAGTTCTGAGGTGCTGAATTCGACACCGAAGGCGGAGCAAAGCGCGCTCCACTCTTCGAAACGTACCCCGCGCGGCTGGGCCAGGGCCAAGGCCTGTACGGCGGTGCGTCGACGGAGCGGGAGCGAGAGCGAGGGTGCTCGGAGGGCGTCGGGACGGGGAGCCAGGACGAGAGGGGAACGATTGCGAGGGCCGAGATCGTGCACGTCGCTGTCGACTTCGATGACGAACCTGACACCGGTCTTCTTGAAATGAAGTCCGAAACCGCCTGCGAGGGCGTTTGCGATGCGTCGAGGCTCGGTGGTGTCTCGTGTCCGGCCGGCCCATTGGGTGTTGGAGACAAGGACGGCACGGCTCTGTTTGCGCTGTTTGCCGTACCTCTTCAGTTCACCAGTGAGGGAGGAAAGGCTTTTGTGGTCCCCGTACGGTACATCGAGAGCCTGCATCACGGCGTCGACGAGCTCCTCGGCGGTCAGCCCTTTGGCGTCGACGTGACACGTACCAGGCTCCGTGGCAGCGATGAACTGGAGCAGTTCGGTTTTCCCGGTGCGTGATGGCCCGTCGAGGAACAGGAACCCGCGCTCGGGTGATTGATTCTCCAGCCATGTACGGAGCTGTTGGACAGCCTCATGCAGGCTGCGGTGAAGGTGCATAGTCGGTGCTTTCTTTTCCGGTGAATTCATGTTGTCGTGCTGCTCTTCAATCCGCCTTCCCCCATGACGCGGACCCAAATCTTACCAAGTTCCGCGAGATTCTCTGCAAGATCTTTGTCAAACTGCTTCTTGTATCCGCCGGCCGGAGTGAGGCCGGAATCCGTGATCTCTGCGTTCTTCCGATATCCGGTACCATAGAACACGTCGATTCCCTGCATTTCGTCCGATAGGAGCTTTGCGCAGTTCGCGTAGCCCTGTCCGTGTCCGCATGGCTCTCGGTCCGAATACATACTGAGCGGCTGATATGCGTCCTCTTCGGCGCGCCCTTCGTTGACGGTTTTCAAGTAGTCGAGCAGATTCTTCTCGGAGTGCTTTCCGTCGGGATTTGGGTAAGAGCTGTCGACCATGTACGTGATTTTTTTACTGACCGGGTCGTATACCTCGACTGCCGCGTAATTACGCCCTGTGAAGTCAGGTCGATGCTCGCCTGAGGCTTCCAGGGCCTTTGCGATCCCGGCAAATTCTTCCTGGATCGCTTCCCTTAGTTCGTCATCGTCGCGGTGGGAGGCTTTCCAGCTCGCCCCTGCGTGCGCCCTCTCGCCGCGAGAGGCATAGTCATCTTTCGGTTCCGGGCTGGCGCCGACTGCGTGGGACGCGTGGAAGTTGTGGCTCAGACGCGCCAGCGACGCGATCACCGCACCACGTTCGCCAGGGTGCATATCGGCGAAACCTGGGAGGATCTTGACCAGATCGTCGTGTCGCAGAATCACCGGCTTGTGATCGGGGTCATCTGGTCGCGGCGGACTGCACGACTGCAGGGCATCGACCAAAGGGATACGCGTGCCGCTGCCATCCTCGTTGGGAACGGGGGTGAGCCAGTCGTTGAGCTGCTGGTGCACCGGATCCAGGTCCACTTGCCGGACATCGTTCGTCCGGCGCAGCTCCGCTTGGTGTTCCATCGGCGCCATGCCGTAATGCGTCGAGGTGTCGCTCTCGGGCTCCGAAAGGCGCGGATGGTTCTTACGGGCTGGGTCGTCCTTGGGGTGAGGATCCTCGCCTTTCGTGTCGCTGTTCGGACCTTGCGATGTGCCCGAGGGCTTCTTGGGGGCTTGGCGTTCGGCCTGATCGGGACGCGCCGCAACGTCCGGACGGGGCTGGGACCCCACAACCTCGAGCGTCACCGGCTGGCGGTTGGGGCCGAGAGGAATGGCGAAGACGCCGTCGGTGCCGTGATGGAGAGGGCGGGGGCTGGTGCGGCCGACTTGGGCGTCGATGTAGGTGATGCGACCGTTGTGGTTGACGGCGTTCCAGGCGTGGGCGCGGCCGTTGGCGTCCTGAGTGATGATGACGGCTTGGGAGCCGTGGCCACTGGTGCGGAGGGTGTCTTCCAGGCGGTTGAAGGCGTCGCGGCCGTCGCCGAGGTCGGTGAAGCGGGCGCCGAGGGTGTTTTCGATGCGGTCGCGGCCATTGCGTTCACCGCGGTCCGAGGGGGTGCCGTCGGGGCCTGGGTCGGGAGTGCGGGCGGCGGCTGCGGTGGGAGTGCCGGCGTAGGTGTCGACGGTGGACAGAGCGACGTCGACGCAGTTGTTGGTGCGGCCGAGAGCGTCGGTTCCGGCGCCGTTGATGCGCTGGACCCAGGGGCCGTCTGCGGGGTCCGGGGGGCGGATGGGGTCGCCATTTTCGTCCCGGGGGACGGCGTTGACCAGAGCTTGTTGTTCAGCGGGGGACGGGTGGGTGACGCCGCCAGGCGGCGTGGTGTCGCGGGTGGCGATGACCGGGAGGGGGGCCGGGCGGGAGGGGGCGGGGCTGGGGTGGTGGGAGGAGTCCTTGCCCGAGGTGTCGTTCTGGGGGGTGTGGTTGTTTTCCGGTTGTCCGTGGTTCTCGGTGTCTTCGGTGTTCTGGGTGGGGGGTTGGGTGGTGTCGATGGGCTGGCGGTTGGGATCGAGGGGGATGTGCCAGACGTGTGCGGCCTGGTCGAGGTGGAGGGGGGTGTGGCTGACGTCGCCGCTTTGGGTGTCGATCCAGATGATGGTGCCGTGGTGGTTGACGGCGTTGAAGGCGTGGCCGCCTCCGCCGGGCCAGTCGACCTGGACGATGGCGGCTGCGCCGTGTCCGGCCTGCTGGAGGGTGGAGGCGATGGTATGTGCGGTGTCGGGGTCGCCTCCGGGGCCGGCGTAGGTGTGGGCGGCGCCGGTCCAGCGGATCTGGTTGGCGTTGGCGTTGTGTTCGGGGGACCAGGGGTCGGGGTTGCCGTGTTCGTCGGGGTCGGTGGTGCGGGGGGCGGAGACCTGGGGGTTGCCGTACCAGGTCTCCAGGAAGGAGCGGGAGCAGTCGGCGCAGTTGTTGCTGCGTCCGGGGACGGTGTTGCCACCGTCGTTCTGGAGCTGGGTCCAGGGGCCGAAGGGGTCGGGGAAGCGCTGGGGGGTGCCGTCCTCGGTGTGGGGGACGGCGTCGGCCAGGGCTTGTTGGTCGGCGGGGTCGGGCGGGGTCAGGCCGCCGGGGGTGTGGTTCAGGCCGGCACGGATGGTTTCCAGGCTGTCCTGCTGCGGTTGCTGCGGGCTGGGGGTGGTGGCGGGTGAGCCCGGGGGCTGGGATGTGGCAGGGGCCGCGTGGGGCGGTGACGCCGCAGGTCCCGGGGTGGGAGTGAGGGTGTGGAGGGGGACTGCTGCCACCTGCTGTTGGGTGTGCGGTGTGTTCTGTGGTGGGGTGTGGGGGTGGGCGGCCGGCTGCTGCGGGGTGCTGGGCGTGCTCGGGGTGTTGGCCGCGGGCTGTTGGGGTGACCGGGCAGGGCCGGTGCCTGGCTGGTGCTGGCCACTGGGCGTGCTCTGTGGGGCGGGGCCAGTGGTGGGGCCGGGCTGGGCCGGTGCGTTCGAGGTGCGGCTGTTCGGTACCGAGGCGCGGTCGGAGCCGATTCCGGTTGAGGTGGAGGGCGTGGTCGTCGGGGTGCCGGCGGACGGTGATGCGGACCTGGAGGGGGACGCCTGAGCCGGGTTCTGGTGGGGGGTGGTCTGAGTAGGGTGCTGGCTCGGGGCTGGGGCCGTACCGGGGGCCGGGTCAGTGTTCGGGCCGTGGGTGCGGGGGCCTCCGGCCGCGTCCGGGGTGCTGCGGGGTGTGGTGTTGCCGTCCGGGGCGTTGCCGGGGGTGCGCTGGGTCGGTATGCGACTGTCCGGTATGCCTGGTGCACGGCCGTCGGCCGTGCCGGGTATGCGGCTGTCCGGTGTCGGGATGGTTCGGGGTGTCGTCGGTGATGTGGGGTTCGGGGTGGAGGCGAGGCCGGTTCCCGTGGCGGCGGACGGGGCGCCGGGTGCGGTGGTGGAAGAGTTCCTTGCCGGACCGGTGTTGAGGGTGGGGCTGGTTGTGGAGGGTGTGCCGCCGGGTGTGTGGGCGCCGGGGCGTGTGCCTGCCGTGCCGCCCGCGTGTGACGGAGGCGTGGGCGAGGCCGGCATGGTGGAGCCGCCGTCCGTGCGGCCGCTGCCCCCGCTGGGGGAGGCGTCGGTCGTGGCCGGCGCGGGGGTGGTGTTGGACTGGGTGGGGATGCCGGCGGCGAGGCTGTCGATGGAAGTGCTGATCGCGCCGCCTCCGGACGGGGACGACGTACCACCGGACGAGGTGGGGGCGGGTGCGGAGTGCGGGGTGGGTGAGGACAGGCTGGAGATGGAGGACCCGCCACCGGAGGGGGAAGGACCGGCCGAGCCCGAAGCACCGGACGAACTGCTGCTGCCCGACGCGTTGGACGAGGTGCCACCGGGTGCGGGCTCGTCGAAATCCGACAGGGACGGCCCTGAGTGCGACGGCGTCGGTTTTGGGTACGAGGTGTCCGAGGAGGCCGGACTCTGCCCGGACCCGGAGCCTGGCCCGGAGTCGGGGCCTGCGCCCACGTCCGGCACGCCGACACGGCTGCCGCTGCTGTCGGCGGAGATCCCCCCGCCGATGTCCGCTCCCGGTCCGGACCCGGCGTCCGAACGCGTCGAGAAAGACGACGGGGAGTCCGAACCTGTGGGAGCGGAGCCCGAAGTGGAGCGGGTGGACCCCGAGCCGGAGTCGCCGCCACTGCCGCCATCTCCGCCGTCCGCCCCCGCGGCCCCCGACGTGCCCGGTGTCCCGCCGTAGCCGTCGATGCGGCTGTCGATGGCATGATGGAACCGGTTGCCCGCCTTCTGGCCCAGGCTGTCGCGCACCCCTTCGACCAAAGTCTGCGGGGTCTGCTTGACGGCCTCCCAGCCGCCCCGGGCACCGGCGCTGACGGTCTGAGTTAGATCGAAGCCCTGCTGGGCGCCGAAGCCGACGTTGACCGACTGCCGCACCAGATCGGTGATCATCGCCTCGACCGCGGAGATCGCCGGCTCCTTCATCGCCTCGACGATCGCCTCCATCAAGGCCTGCTTCAGTTCGTCCAGCAGACGGCGCACGATCAGCCGGGTGGCCTGGGTGGCGCCCAGGGCGGCGACCTCGGACAGACCGAAGGTGAAAGGGGCGGCGACCTGCGCGGCGGCGATCTCGATGGCCAGGGCGATCAACTGGGCGATGACCGCCCACTTGGCGAACTCGACGAGGTAGGCGCAGGCCTCCAGCACGCTGGCGATGATGTAGGCGGCCTGGGCGGCGTCGGCCAGGTAGCCGTCGCCCCCGCCGCTGCCACCGTCGAACTTGGCGTAGGTCTTGGTGAACGCGTCGATCGACTCACCGGCATTGTGCGCGATGACCGTACGCGCGCTGGCGTTGGCCGCGGTGTGCAGACCGGTGACGTCGTCACCGAACGTCCGCCACAACTGGGCGGACTCCCGGAGCTTGTCCTCGTCCGCGGTCGGCCAGTTGTAGCCGAGCATCTGCAGGACCCACTCGAGCTCGTCCGGCAGCATCATCGACACAGCAGCAAACCCCCGTCACCCGCCACAACCGCACAACCCCTCACCTGGCAAGAGGAAGCACACAGCTGTACGGCCTTCGCACAGCTTACGGACATACCCGCAAGCGACTTCAGAGGGTTGTTGTCACAAAACTGTTGCAGAACAGCCCTGTTCCCCGGCACCCGGCATCACCGTGAGTACGAGGCCCGTGATGGGCAACGCTGCCTCGTCTTGACGTCACCCGACAGCGAACTGGTGCTGGTGCAGGCAGGGGGTAGGGAGGACGGTCCGGCCCGGTCGGGCGTGGACGAACTTCGGGTGTGTTTCCAGGAACAACCGGACTCGAGACGCGCGAGGGAACGGTCACGGCAGGTGCGGAGCACGTGCTGGTCTCATGGCTGCCGGGGCGATGCTGGCGCTGGTCTGCCTCTTCCCGAGCGTGGGGCGCCTCAACAGCGCTACGCGGGTACCCCCTTGGAGCGTTTCATACGGTGGGTGCCTCGGTTCCACAAGCATCGGCGTGGAGTTGGCGAGGCGAGGAAGCACTCACTGGGCCATGAAGGCGATCATCCTCGGAGCGGTGGGCGCGTCACTGGGGAATGTGCTGTCCTGTATCCTGCTCGATCGGCTGTCACGAAGAGTCGGCCACCGCCCACTGCGGCAGCCGACGGCCGGTCGGCAAGCGATCCGCAGGCCGGCCCGGACCCTGGTGAAGCGCAACGTGGAGCCGATACGCCGGGTGCCGTGGTCGGGAACGCCACAGTCATACTCCGACCGCATTTCACGCTCTTGCCGGGCAGTCGGCCGTCCGTCTTGTCCTCGGCCTCGGGCGAGTCGCAGTCGACGACTGTCAGCAGCGGCTCGCCCCTGAGGGGTCGCGATCTTGAGCCGGCCCGGCGACAACCAAGGCCCTGAAGACGACCTACTCGGCCGACACCCCACCATTGTGCGGCGCCGGCTCCAGGTCGAACTCCCCGTCCCGCGCCCCGAGCACGAACGCCCGCCACTCCGCCTCGGTGTACCGCAGCACGGTGCCAGGATCGAGGGACGACCGCATGGCCACGGCACCCCCCGGCAAGTACGCGATCTCGACCCGCTCCTCGTGCTCCTCAGTGCCGGGCGCGCAGTGCCACTCGACCCCCGAGATGTCAAGGGCGTACAGCTCGTCCCTCTCCCGTTCCTTGCGCGTTTTGACGTCCTCGACCTGCGCGTCGACCTTGTCGTCCTGTGCCTCGGTCATCCTGCTGGGCCTCTTTCCGACGTGCGAACCAAATAGGTGTCTCACCCTACTGGCGCAGGCGGAGCACACACGCCGGAAAGGACAGATCACCCACGGTCCACGGTGCGTTCCCGGATCAGAGCTCCTGCCGGGGACGCAACGAGGCGTGCACCTCCGACGGCATCTCCACCTGGCCGTCGTACTGGGAGGTCAGATCCCGCCAAGCGGCGTCCTCGTTGCCCTCGTTACGTTCGTGCCGCACGCCCATCTCGGTGAAGGCCAGTCCCATTCCCGCGAGTCGCTCCGCCAGGCTGCCCATCGACTGGTACATGCCGTCGCGCAGACCCTCGTAGACGACTCCGAACTTCTCGCCGATCTCGTCGTCGCCCCACGGCGGGGTGGCGCCGTTGCCGCCTTCGAGCGCGGTCAGCCCTGTCTGCAGGCGCTTGACCGCCTTGCTGAAGTCCTGGCCCACCGTGAACATGTTGAAGCCCTCGGCCTTGAGGACCGAGGGATCGGCGCGTAGCCCATCGTCGGCCACAACTGCCCCCCGTGATTCGGCTTTTCTGTTGCAACACCACCCTAGCGACTGCACCGGGCCCGAGCTCACTCCCTCACACGGAACCCCCTCACCCCACATACGACCCACCCCAGAGGCGTCTCACTCCCCCACCCATACGCACCGGAGGGGCGGCTCCCACCTGGGCGCCGCCCCTCTCCCGCACGGAGGTGTCCGCCGGTCAGAACCGAGCCGGCAGCCATCCCGTCTGGATCAGTTGCCCACTGCGCCGACGCGTGTGGAAGTACCCCCGCCCGGGCGGCAGCTGTGACGGGGTGATGTTGCCGAGCAGCGCACCCTCCGTCCGGTCGCCCGAGAGCACGATGCCCTGTGCGCCCAGCTCGCGCAGGCGCTGCATCACCGGCTCGTACAACGACCGACTGGCACCGCCCGAGGCGCGCGCGATGATGATGCGCAGACCGATGTCACGGGCGAAGGGAAGGTACTCGAGGAGCGGGGAGAGCGGGTTCATGCCCGTCGCCACCAGGTCGTAGTCGTCGATGATGACGAACGCGTCCGGGCTGTTGTACCAGCTGCGGTTGCGCAGCTGTTCGGGCGTGACGTCCGGGCCCGGCATACGGCGGCTCATCGAACCGGCCAGCCCTTCCAGGGTCTCCGTCAGCGCGGGCGCCGACGGGCAGTAGCGCGACAGGTGCGATTCCGGCACGCCCTCCAGGTGAGCACGCCGGTAGTCACCCATGACGATCTTCGCCTGATCCGGCGTGTAGCGCTCGGTGATCTGCTTGATGAGCAGGCGCAGCATCGCGGACTTACCGGACTCGCTCTCACCGAAGACGATGAAGTGCGGGTCCGTCTCGAAGTCGACGAAGACCGGGGCCAGTGCCGATTCGTCGATGCCGATGGCGATACCGCGGTCCGGGTGCTCGAACCCCTTGGGCAGCCGGTCCGCCGGCAGCATGGTGGGCAGCAGCCGTACGGCCGGAGCGTGGTTGCCCTGCCAGTTGTCGTTGATGCCCCGGACGAGGATCGACGTCGCCTCCGCCAGGTCCTCCGTCGCCGACGAGCCGTCGACCCGCGGCAGTGCCGTCATGAAGTGCAGCTTGTCCGGGGTCAGGCCGCGGCCCGGCATGGTGGCGGGTACGTTCTGCGCGACCTTGCGGTCGATCTCCGACTCGGTCGGGTCACCGAGTCGCAGCTCGATGCGGTTCTGGAGCATGTCCTTGAGCGCGGGCCGTACCTCGGTGTACCGGCTCGCGGTCAGGATCACGTGCACACCGAAACCGAGACCGCGGGTCGCGATGTCGGTGACGGTCGCCTCGAGCATCTCGTAGTCCGTTTTGAAGGTGGCCCAGCCGTCGATGACGAGGAAGACGTCGCCCCAGGGCTGGTCGGGCAGTTGCCCCGCGGCCCTGCGCTGCCGATAGGTCTGGACGGAGTCGATGTTGTGGGCGCGGAAGTACTCCTCGCGGGCATCGAGGATGCCCGCGACCTCGCTGACCGTACGGCGTACCTTCTCGGCGTCGAGCCGGTTGGCGACCCCGCCGACGTGCGCCAGCTCCTCCATCGTGATCAGACCGCCACCGCCGAAGTCCAGGCAGTAGAACTGCACCTCGGACGGCGTGTGGGTCAACGCGAACGACGAGATGAGCGTGCGCAGCAGGGTCGACTTGCCCGACTGCGGGCCGCCGACGAACAGACCGTGGCCCGCACCGCCCGAGAAGTCCCGGTACAGCACGTCACGTCGCTGCTCGAACGGCTTGTCCACCAGGCCGACCGGCACGTTGAGCCGGCCGAGCGCCGTGTACTCGGGCGCGGTCAGGCCACGCTCGGAGGTGACGGCGAGCTGGGGCAGGAGCTGCTCCAGCGAGGGAGCCTCGTCGAGTGGGGGCAGCCACACCTGGTGGGCGGGCGGCCCCTGGTTGACCATTCGGCTGACGATGACGTCCAGGACGGTGTCGGCGAGCGCGTCGTCCACTCGGTTGTCGGTCTCCGGCTCCGGGACGACCGGCTGCGGAGGCAGCGCCACGTGCTCCGCCGTGAACAGAGCGGGCCGCAACTGGGTGGAGCGATTCACGCGGGACGGGCCCTCGCCGTGGTACGGCCCCGACACGTACGCCGCTTTGAAGCGGACCATGGTGTCGGTGTCGTACCGCAGGTAGCCGGATCCGGGGATCGACGGCAGGTGGAAGGCGTCGGGGACACCGATCGCCGTACGGGACTCGGCGGCGGAGAAGGTCCGCAGACCGATCCGGTACGACAGATAGGTGTCCAGGCCGCGCAGCTTGCCTTCCTCCAGACGCTGCGACGCCAGCAGCAGGTGCACACCCAGCGAGCGGCCGATACGGCCGATCTGGATGAACATGTCGATGAAGTCCGGTTTGGCGGTGAGTAGCTCGGAGAACTCGTCGAGCACGATCACCAGCGACGCCATCGGTTCCAGCGCGGCACCCGCGGCCCGGGCCTTCTCGTAGTCGTGCAGGTTGGCGTAGTTGCCCGCGGTGCGCAGCAGTTCCTGGCGGCGCTGCATCTCGCCCGTGATCGCGTCCCGCATACGGTCGACGAGGGTGAGGTCGTCCGCGAGGTTGGTGATGACGGCCGCGGTGTGAGGCATGTCCGCCATGCCCGCGAAGGTCGCACCGCCCTTGAAGTCCGCGAGGATGAAGTTCAGCGTCTCCGAGGAATGGGTGACCGCGAGACCGAGCACCAGGGTGCGCAGCAGCTCGGACTTGCCGGAGCCGGTCGCACCGACGCACAGGCCGTGCGGGCCCATGCCCTCCTGCGAGGCCTCCTTGAGGTCGAGCATGACCGGCTCACCGTTCTCGCCGACACCGATCGGTACCCGCAGCCGCTCGTGCAACGTGCGCGGACGCCAGGTGCGGGAGACGTCGACGGACCCTGCGTCTCCGATGCCCATCAGGTCGGTGAAGTCCAGGTTGGACAGGAGGGGTTCGCCCTCCTCCGCGGAGCCGACCCGGAAGGGGGCGAGCTGTCGCGCCAGCGACTCGGCCTGCGCCTGGTTCAGCACATCGGGCTTGCCGCTGTACGCGGACTCGTGGCCGACGAACAACTGCATCCGGCCCGGCTTCACATAGGCCGTCAGGCCGGCGCGCAGCTCCTCCTCCAGATCGCCCGGGGCGATCTCCAGAAAGGTGACGCCCTGGAGCCCTTCGGCACTGGCGAGTTCGGAGTCCGGTGGCACGGTGCCGCCGTCCAACACCACGATCAGGTGCGGTTGGTCGTAGACCGGGTTGGCCTCACGGTTCCAGCGCGGCCTGTCGTCCAGTTGGTCCGCCAGCGCCTCTTCCAGCTCTCCGAGGTCGTCGAAGAGGAGCCGGGCTGAGCCGGCTCCGTCCTTGGCCTTCGGATGCTGGCTGTGCGGCAGCCACTTGATCCAGTCCCACTCCGTCGCCGCGGACGGGTGTGCCACCACGGCGACCAGCAGATCTTCCGGCGAATGCAGCGTCACCAGCTGGGCCAGGGCCGCACGGGCGTTGCCATAGACCGTGTCCGTGTCCCCGCAGATCGTGACGTGGTAAAAGGCGCGCAACGAGACGGAGACGGGCAGGTCGGACAGGCTGCCGTGCGCATCGAGGAAGGCCTTCATGGCCGCCGCGGTCAGCGGCTCCAGCTCGTCCTTGGGTGCCGTCACCGGGGCGACCAGCGGGGTGTTCAGCTGCTGGGTGCCGAGGCCGATCCGCACGGAGGCGAAATCCGCGTCGGTCGGGCGCCGCTCCCACAGGCGCTTGCCGTCGGCCGCCACCGCCCACAGCTGATCCGGGTCGGGGTGCTGGAAGAGCTGGCTGCGCCGCTGCAGTTCCGCCGTCTTGTGCACGTCCTTGCGGACCTGCTCCAGATAGCGGAAGTAGTCGCGTCGATCCTGGGCCATCCCGGCACCGCCGCCCTGCCGGGACTTGGCGAACTGGGCGATGGCCATGGCCACGGTTGAGGCCAGCATCAGCCCACCGACCACCCGCATGTAGGGCGGCAGGTTGGGCATGAAGAAGAAGCCGACGGAACCCAGCATGCCCATCATCGGGAGCAGGTTCATCAGCATGCTCTCGTCGCCCTCACGAGGGATCTCGGGGGGCGTCTCCAGCTTGACCTCGCCGTCCGGTACGACCGGGGGCGGTATCCGCGGCGGCCGTTTGATGATGACGACGCTCACCGATGCACTCATCCTTCGTGATTGATACGTCCTGGCACCGACGCCCCCGTGTACCGCGACGTGCTTTCCGTTCGCGTAGGCGTCGTCCGCGTAGGCGTCGATCCTACTGATGCGCC
The DNA here is from genome assembly GCF_040628835.1 of Streptomyces sp. NPDC006134. Classification (NCBI taxonomy): domain Bacteria; kingdom Bacillati; phylum Actinomycetota; class Actinomycetes; order Kitasatosporales; family Streptomycetaceae; genus Streptomyces; species Streptomyces sp. NPDC006134. The sequence continues at coordinate 13,166 of NZ_JBEXTV010000089.1, forward strand.
CAGTGCGTGGGAGAGTCAGGAGGATGGAGATGCCGAGGGGGTACGGAGAGAATTGAGGGAGGCAGGCCCTGTGCCTTGCGCGGCAACGGATAGGGTGGCGCTCCACGTCGTAGCGAACGGCGTGAAGCAGCCTTGTCTAGCAGGGGGAACACCAGGTGAGCACGGGGACTTCGACAGGTTTCTGCCGAATCACCATCGCAGCACCGGACAGCCGTGTCGATGTCGCGCTGCCCGAGGACCTGCCGATCCAGGACCTCTTTCCTGAGATCATCAGGCTCTCGGGCCTGGTCCAGTCGGACACCAGCCCCGCCGGCTACCACCTTGTGAGCCGTGAGGGCCAAGTACTCGACGCGAGCCGTTCGTTGCTCGAGCACCGGGTCAGAGACGGCGAGGTGCTGCTGCTGCGCACCTTCGCCGATTCCCTGCCGCCGGCCGTGCACGATGACGTGGTCGATGCGATCGCCGCCGCGGTCAAGCAGGACATCCGCAGCTGGAACGACAATCTGATGCGCGTGGCTGGCCTCGTCTCCGGCGCACTGCTGCTGATCATGCTCGGCTTCGTCTTCTGGTTCGCGGACCCGGTCCGGCACGACATGAACGGCCTCCAGGGCATCCTCGCCGGAGTGACGGCACTCGCCCTGACGGCACTGGCCGGCGTACGGGCCCGGGTGTACGACGATCGCGGCTCCGCCGTCGCGCTCGGTATCTCGGCGCTGCCGCACGCGCTCATTGCGGGCTCCGGCGTCATCCCCCAGGACGCCGGTGAAGGCCCCGGAAGGCTTCAGTTCCTCGTCGGCTGCGTCGCCGTACTGCTGTTCTCCGTCGTGCTGATCATGCTGCTGCCGCAGGGAGACGCCCCCTTCGTGGCCGCGGCACTGGCCTCCGCGATCGGCACGCTCGCTGCGTTCTGCGGTGTGCTCACCGAGGCTGAGCCGCGGGAGATCGCCGCCGGAACCTCGGTCGTCGCGCTCGCGGTCGTCGGCTTCCTGCCCGGCTGGTCGGCCCGCTTCGCCAAACTGCCGATCGGCTTCCGCAACCCGGAGGACCTGGCCAGGGCCCGACGCGAGGGCCGCGACGGCGACCTCGAGGCGGTCGACGTCCAGCGCATCGTCGCCCAGACCAGCCGGGGCCACGAACTGCTGCTCGGACTGGTCGGCGGCTGCGCCGCCGTCATCATCGGCGCCGGTGGCGCGGTGCTCGGCTTCAGCGACAGCGGCTGGGCGCAGCTGCTCGCCCTGTGCACCGGCCTCGCGGCGATGCTGAGGGCCCGCCTGTTCCGCTACACCGCCCAGGTCACCTGCCTGTTCGTGGCCGGTGTCGTCACGCTTGGTCTGCTGGTCCTCGGCCTTGCGATCTCGCCCCCGGCCGACATCGTCATGGAACTGCTCAAGGGAAACTCCGGACCGGTCGACGTGCGGACCCTGTGGCTCGGCGCCTCGGTCGCGGCCGGAGTGCTGCTGCTGATCGCGATCGCCCTGATTGTGCCGCAGAAGGGTCTCTCTCCCTTCTGGGGCCGCATGCTGGACCTCGCGGACTCGCTGGTGCTGCTCTCCCTGGTCCCGATCTGCCTGGCCGTCCTCGACGTCTACGGCAAAGTCCGCGGCGGCCTCTGAGGTCCGCCCGCCGGACGCCGGAGCACGGCGGAAATCCCGCCACCTCCAGGCTGGTACCCTGAGTGACGACCGTATGTGTACGCACCCCCGGAGCCGCAGGCCCTGCGCCGGGTTCTGGAGGTCGCGCCCAGCGGATCCCGCCGTCCGAGTCGCGGAAGTCCCCCCGAGAAGAAGACCGGGGGCACTCGGTGGCCACTCACAGACTATGAGGAGTACGCGTGTCGCTCGACGCCGCTACGAAGAAGCAGATCATCGCCGAGTTCGGTACCAAGGAGGGTGACACCGGCTCCCCCGAGGTCCAGGTCGCTCTGCTGTCCCGCCGGATCTCCGACCTGACCGAGCACCTCAAGACCCACAAGCACGACCACCACTCCCGCCGTGGTCTGCTGATCCTGGTCGGTCAGCGCCGCCGCCTGCTGCAGTACCTCGCCAAGAAGGACATCCAGCGCTTCCGTGCGCTGGTCGACCGCCTCGGCATCCGCCGCGGTGCGGCGGGCGCCAAGTAAGACGCCGTGAAGGGAGCGGTTCCCATCGTTCGGGGGCCGCTCCCTTTGCTGTACGTGCGCGGTGTCACTGCCGCTTTGTAGTGTGGTAGCACCACGTGTGACGGCACGGCGCACGCCGTGCGGTCGCACACTCACTACCACGACACGGCGTGAGAAGGCCCGCCCGGACGGGTAGCCGGTCCTCACACGCAACCGCACGAACCGCACGACACGAACGAACCGCACGACCCGAACGAGGAGGAGCGCACCACGCCGCCGCCGGTCCTCGGTAGTGGCCCCCGGGGGGACGAACCCCCGGGTGCTTCGATCGAAGACCGGCCCGCAACCGGACGGCGCGCTTCTCCGCCCCCGTCCCCCCGCCACACGGGCGAGGAGGGACGAAAGACGACAAGTAACGGAGAAAACGCTGGTGGAGAACGAGACCCACTACGCCGAGGCCGTCATCGACAACGGCGCCTTCGGCACCCGCACCATCCGCTTCGAGACGGGCCGCCTGGCCAAGCAGGCCGCCGGTTCCGCCGTGGCGTACCTGGACGACGACACCATGGTGCTGTCGGCCACCACCGCCTCCAAGCAGCCCAAGGACCAGCTCGACTTCTTCCCGCTGACGGTGGACGTCGAGGAGCGGATGTACGCCGCCGGCAAGATCCCCGGCAGCTTCTTCCGCCGTGAGGGCCGGCCCTCCGAGGACGCGATCCTCACCTGCCGCCTCATCGACCGCCCGCTGCGCCCGTCCTTCAAGAAGGGCCTGCGCAACGAGATCCAGGTCGTCGCCACGATCATGGCGCTCAACCCCGACCACCTGTACGACGTCGTCGCGATCAACGCCGCGTCCGCGTCCACGCAGCTGGCCGGCCTGCCCTTCTCCGGCCCGATCGGCGGCGTCCGCGTCGCGCTGATCCGCGGCCAGTGGGTGGCCTTCCCGACCCACACCGAGCTCGAGGACGCCGTCTTCGACATGGTCGTCGCGGGCCGCGTCCTGGAGGACGGCGACGTCGCGATCATGATGGTCGAGGCCGAGGCCACCGAGAAGACCATCAAGCTGGTCGAGGGCGGCGCCGAGGCGCCCACCGAGGAGGTCGTCGCCGCCGGTCTGGAGGCCGCGAAGCCCTTCATCAAGGTCCTGTGCCGGGCCCAGTCGGACCTGGCCTCCAAGGCCGCCAAGCCGACCGCCGAGTTCCCGATCTTCCTGGACTACCAGGACGACGTCTTCGAGGCGCTGACCGCCGCCGTCAAGCCCGAGCTCGCGCAGGCGCTCACCATCGCCGGCAAGCAGGAGCGCGAGGCCGAGCTGGACCGCGTCAAGCAGCTCGCCGCCGAGAAGCTCCTGCCGGAGTTCGAGGGCCGCGAGAAGGAGATCTCCGCCGCGTACCGCTCGCTGACCAAGCAGCTGGTCCGCGAGCGCGTGATCAAGGAGAAGAAGCGGATCGACGGCCGCGGCCTGACCGACATCCGCACCCTGGCCGCCGAGGTCGAGGCGATCCCGCGGGTCCACGGTTCGGCCCTGTTCGAGCGCGGTGAGACCCAGATCCTGGGCGTCACCACCCTGAACATGCTCCGCATGGAGCAGCAGCTCGACACGCTGTCGCCGGTGACGCGCAAGCGGTACATGCACAACTACAACTTCCCGCCGTACTCCACCGGCGAGACCGGCCGCGTCGGCTCCCCCAAGCGCCGCGAGATCGGCCACGGCGCCCTCGCCGAGCGCGCCCTGATCCCGGTCCTGCCGACGCGCGAGGAGTTCCCCTACGCGATCCGCCAGGTCTCCGAGGCCCTCGGCTCCAACGGCTCGACGTCCATGGGCTCGGTCTGCGCCTCCACCATGTCGCTGCTGAACGCCGGTGTGCCGCTGAAGGCCCCGGTCGCCGGTATCGCCATGGGCCTGATCTCCCAGGAGATCGAGGGCGAGACGCACTACGTCACCCTCACCGACATCCTCGGTGCGGAGGACGCCTTCGGCGACATGGACTTCAAGGTCGCCGGCACCAAGGAGTTCGTGACCGCCCTCCAGCTCGACACCAAGCTGGACGGCATCCCGGCCTCCGTCCTGGCCGCGGCCCTCAAGCAGGCCCGCGACGCCCGCCTCCACATCCTCGACGTGATGATGGAGGCCATCGACCGGCCCGACGAGATGTCCCCGCACGCCCCGCGGATCATCACCGTCAAGATCCCGGTCGACAAGATCGGTGAGGTCATCGGCCCCAAGGGCAAGATGATCAACCAGATCCAGGAGGACACCGGCGCCGAGATCACCATCGAGGACGACGGCACGATCTACATCGGTGCCGCCGACGGCCCCTCCGCCGAGGCCGCCCGCGCCACGATCAACGGCATCGCCAACCCGACGATGCCCGAGGTCGGCGAGCGCTACCTCGGTACGGTCGTCAAGACGACCACCTTCGGTGCGTTCGTCTCCCTGCTGCCCGGCAAGGACGGTCTGCTGCACATCTCGCAGATCCGCAAGCTGGCCGGCGGCAAGCGCGTGGAGAACGTCGAGGACGTCCTCGGCGTGGGCCAGAAGGTCCAGGTCGAGATCGCCGAGATCGACTCCCGCGGCAAGCTCTCCCTCGTCCCCGTGATCGAGGGCGAGGAGTCCACCGACGACACGAAGAAGGACGACGCCGACCAGTGACGTCCCCCGGCTCCAAGGCGACGGCCCGCACCTCCCCGGAGGCGCGGGCCGTCGCCCGTACCCAAACCCTCATCCAGGGCGAGAACGGCATCGGCACCGTCCGCAAGACCACCCTCCCCGGCGGCCTGCGCATCGTCACCGAGACCCTGCCCTCCGTACGCTCCGCCACCTTCGGCATCTGGGCGCACGTCGGCTCCCGCGACGAGACCCCGGCCCTCAACGGCGCCACGCACTACCTGGAGCACCTGCTCTTCAAGGGCACGTCCCGCAGGTCCGCCCTCGACATCTCCTCCGCCCTCGACGCGGTCGGCGGCGAGATGAACGCGTTCACGGCGAAGGAGTACACGTGCTACTACGCGCGCGTGCTCGACACCGACCTGCCGCTCGCCATCGACGTGGTCTGCGACATGCTGACCGGCTCCCTCATCCTCGAAGAGGACGTCGACGTCGAGCGCGGCGCCATCCTCGAAGAGATCGCGATGACCGAGGACGACCCGGGCGACTGCGTGCACGACCTGTTCGCGCACACGATGTTCGGCGACAACCCCCTCGGCCGCCCGGTCCTCGGCACGGTCGACACGGTCAACGCCCTCACCGCCGACCGCATCCGCCGCTTCTACAAGAAGCACTACGACCCGACCCACCTCGTGGTCGCGTGCGCCGGCAACGTCGACCACAACAAGGTCGTACGCCAGGTCCGCGCCGCCTTCGAGAAGGCCGGCGCCCTCAAGGACCCGGGCGCCCGGCCCATCGCCCCGCGCGGCGGCCGGCGCACCATCCGCACCGCGGGCCGCGTCGAGCTGATCGGCCGCAAGACCGAGCAGGCCCACGTCGTGCTCGGCATGCCGGGCCTGGCCCGCACCGACGAGCGCCGCTGGGCGCTGGGCGTGCTCAACACCGCCCTCGGCGGCGGCATGTCCTCCCGCCTCTTCCAGGAGGTCCGCGAGAAGCGCGGCCTGGCCTACAGCGTGTACTCCTACACCTCCGGCTTCGCCGACTGCGGCCTGTTCGGCGTGTACGCGGGCTGCCGGCCCTCCCAGGTGCACGACGTGCTGAAGATCTGCCGCGACGAGCTCGACCACGTCGCCGAGCACGGACTGTCCGACGACGAGATCGGCCGGGCCATCGGCCAGCTCCAGGGCTCCACCGTCCTCGGCCTGGAGGACACCGGCGCGCTGATGAACCGTATCGGCAAGAGCGAGCTGTGCTGGGGCGAGCAGATGTCCGTCGACGACATGCTGGCCCGGATAGCCTCCGTCACCCCGGACGACGTCCGGGAGGTCGCCCGCGATGTCCTGGGACGCCGGCCCTCGCTGTCGGTCATCGGCCCGCTGAAGGACAAGCAGGCCGCCCGGCTGCACGACGCCGTCGCCTGATCCCCCAGGCCGGAACCCCTCCGGTTCCGGAACCCCTTCGGTTAAGGAAACAGAACATGAGCAAGCTGCGCGTGGCGGTCCTCGGTGCCAAGGGCCGGATCGGATCCGAGGCGGTCCGGGCGGTCGAGGCCGCCGAGGACATGGAACTGGTCGCCGCCCTCGGCCGCGACGACAAGCTGGAGACGCTGGTCGAGACCGGCGCCCAGGTCGCCGTCGAGCTGACCACCCCCGCCTCGGTCATGGGCAACCTCGACTTCTGCGTACGCCACGGCATCCACGCCGTCGTCGGGACGACGGGCTGGACCGACGAGCGCCTCGCGCAGCTGAAGGGCTGGCTGGCCCAGTCCCCGGAGGTCGGCGTGCTCATCGCGCCGAACTTCTCCATCGGGGCCGTGCTGACCATGAAGTTCGCGCAGATCGCCGCCCCGTACTTCGAGTCCGTCGAGGTCGTCGAACTGCACCACCCGAACAAGGTGGACGCCCCGTCCGGCACCGCCACGCGCACCGCCCAGCTCATCGCCGAGGCCCGCCGCAAGGCCGGCAGCGCCCCCGCCCCGGACGCCACGGCCACCGCGCTGGACGGCGCCCGCGGCGCGGACGTCGACGGCGTCCCGGTGCACGCGGTCCGCCTGCGCGGCCTGCTCGCCCACCAGGAGGTCCTGCTCGGCGGCGAAGGGGAGACCCTCACCGTCCGCCACGACTCCCTGCACCACAGCAGCTTCATGCCGGGCATCCTGCTGGGCACGCGCCGCGTGGTGGCGACGCCGGGCCTGACCTTCGGCCTGGAACACTTCCTGGACCTGGACCGAGCCTGACGTCATGCGCGCGAAGATCTCCTACGCCCTCACCGCCGCCGTCCTGGTCTTCTACTTCGCCCTGGTCGGCAGCCGCGGGGTGATGCTCATCCAGACCGGCACGTTCCTCACCGTGACCTTCGGCGTCGCGGTGCTGATCCTGCCGGTGATCGGCCTGTGGTTCCTGTGGCAGAACACCCGGTTCGTCCGCAGGGCCAACCAGCTCGCCGCCGAACTCGACGCCGAGGGCGGCCTGCCCGTCGACGAGCTGAGGCGCACCCCGAGCGGCCGGATCGACCGCGACTCGGCCGACGAGGTCTTCGCCCGGCGCAAGGCCGAGACGGAGGCGGCGCCCGACGACTGGCGCACCTGGTTCCGCCTCGCCGTCGCCTACCACGACGCCCGGGACACCCCGCGCGCCCGCAAGGCGATGCAGCGGGCGATCGCCCTGCACGACGGCAGGCGGACCGAGGCCGTCTGACCGCGCGCCCGCACACACAGGGGTGGGGGGGGGGGCGCACCAGGAGCCGCCCCCACCCGGGCTGGGGGA
>NZ_JBEXTV010000090.1:0-19365 GCF_040628835.1 Streptomyces sp. NPDC006134
CGCGGGGCGCGGCCCCGTGCGGTGGGGCGCCCGCGCCCGCGGCGGGGTTCCCGGCCGGCGCGGCGCCGGTCGGCGGGTGCCGGGCGGGGGGGGGGGGCCGGCCGCCGTCAGCCGGCGGACAGCACGTCCAGCAGCCGGTCGACGTCGGCCGCGGTGTTGTACAGGTGGAACGCGGCCCGCAGGTTGCCGGCCCGGTCGGAGACCTCGATCCCCGCGCGGCTCACCTCCTGCTGCCGGTGGCCGAGTCCGGGCACGGACACGATGGCGGAGCCGGGCGCGGGCACCGGCTCGTGGCCCAGGGAGCGCAGGCCGCGGCGGAACCGGTCGGCGAGGGCGGTGTCGTGGGCGTGCACGGCGTCGACGCCGATTTCCTCGATCAGCGCGAGCGAGTGGCGGGCGCCGGCGTAGGAGAAGAGGGAGGGGCTCTCGTCGTACCGGCGGGCGGAGCGGGCGAGTTCCTCGACGGGGCCGTAGGTGCTGTCCCACGGCCGTTCGCCCGCGGCCCAGCCGGCGAACAGCGGCGGCAGCCCGCCCAGGTCCCCGGGGACGACCAGGAAGCCCACGCCGCGCGGGCAGAGCACCCACTTGTAGGCGACGGCGACGACGTAGTCGAAGTCGTCGGCGGCCAGCGGCAGCCAGCCCACGGACTGGGAGACGTCGATCAGCGTGCGGGCGCCGTGGGCGCGGGCGGCGTCGCGCAGCGCGGCCAGGTCGGCGATCCGCCCGTCGGCGGACTGGACGGAGCTGACCGCGACGAGCGCGGTGTCCGGGCCGACCGACTCGGCGAGCCGCTCCAGCGGCACGGCGCGCACCTTCAGGTCGCCGCGGACGTGGAAGGGGTTGACCAGGGAGCTGAAGTCGCCCTCGGCGGTGAGGACTTCGGCGCCCGCGGGCAGCGAGGCCGCCACCAGGCCGCTGTAGACGGCGACGGAGGCACCGGCCGCGACCCGGGCGGCGGGGACGTGGGCGAGCCGGGCGAACGCCTCCCGGCTCGCCTCCACGTCGGCGAACATGTCGGCCGGCCGCCCCGCCGCCGCGGACGCCACCGCGTCGCGCATGGCGGCCACGGTGCGGGCGGGCAGCACAGCGGTGGCGGCGGTGTTCAGGTAGACGGTCCGCGGGGCGAACTCGGCGCGGACGAGACGGTCGAAGGACTCGGTGGGCTCGGAGGTCTCCATGGGACCACTGTGCGGCCCCGGCACCTCCCCGTCCATCGCCTTTTTCTGCGCGGTTCCTCCAAGCGTTGCTTATGAGAAGCGGCTGACCTGGGCTTTGGGTGCCTGGGAGGAGATGCGCACGGCCCTGGTGCCGGCGTACGCCTCGGCGTGGAACCCGGCGGGGACCACGCCGGTGCGGCGGGCCGTTCCCTTGCTCTGCCGTCATCGGTCGGCGCCCTCAGGCCACAGCACCCGTACCGGGACGCCGGTCCGCTCGGCGTACGCCACCACGTCCGCCGTGCCCCCGTAGCCCCGCGCCGGTTTCCCGTCCCACACGGCGATCAACTCGTCCACCAGGCCGACGAGGATTTCGGATCCGGCCTGATGAGCTTCGGGGGTCGACTCGGTCATGCCGGTGTGGTGAACGTCCGCCGCGCGGGAGATGAGCCGGTCGTAGACGGGGTGGTGCCCATCGGGCAGGCCCTTGCGGTACTCGGTGGCCGGGATGACCACCTCGAGCCGGCCACCGTGCTGCAGCACGGTTTCGGCGAACCAGGAGTCGGGGCCGTCGGCGATGCACGAGACGCCGGTCAGCTCGGCCGGCTCGTACGTCTTGATCTGGTCGGCCAGGAGAACCCGCACCCGGGCCTCGACCTCCATGCTCAGTCCGCGGTGCCCGGTGATTCCCACCCTCATGCCGTGTTCACCTTCCTAGAGGTAGACGCCGTGCAGGCGCTCGTCGAAGTCCCGCACCACCTTGGACGGTGAAGCGGTGGTGAGGCCTCGGCGCACGGCACGGGCGCGTTCCATGATTCGCCCGGACCGGTACCGAAGGCCGGTGTCGAGCGCGCTGGAGGCGAGGGCGAACGCGGCCTCAACCCGCCCGCCGGCGAGGTGTCCGGCGGCGATGTCGAGCACCAGCAGGGCGCGTTGTTTCGCATGGCCGGTGGTCAGGGCCTCCACGTCCTCGGCCTGCACCCACTCGGGCAGTTGGAGGCGTGCGCCGCAGGCAACGCGGCAGGCTCCCACCTTGTCCGGGGTGAAGGAGAACACCCACGGCCACGGTGGCGGTTCCTGCTCTGCCGTCAGCGCCTCCGCCGCTGTGCGGGATTCGGTCAGGGCCCGGTCCGCTTTGTGCCGGTCGCCGGTCACCGCGTGCCCCAGGGCTTCGACGCTTGACAGCCATGCGTCGGCGACGGCCGGACGCTGGTCACCGAGCACCCGCCGAGCGCGCCGGGCCAGGTTCAAGGCCTCCACTCCGTTCCCGGCATGTGCCTCGAACTGGGCAAGCGTGCCTGTCTGATAGGCGGTCAGCAGCGCGTTCCCGGACGTTCGCGCCGCTTTGACGGCCCCGCCGTACCAGGAACGGGCCGATCCGTGGTCGCCTTTGTCCCACGCGAGCCAGCCCGCGAAGGAGGCGGCCTCGCTGCCCACGGCGGCCAGCCGCGCCCGGTCTGTGTCGCCGGCCGCGGCCCGGGTGATGGTCTGGATGAGCCGGATATGACCCTCCACGGCGTCGGCGAGGTCCCGGGACGGGGTGGTGCCGTCGAGTCTGCGGTAGGCGTTCGTGGTCAGCCGCAGCGCGGCAGCATGTCCGCCGGTCGTGTCGCGGGGGTCCGGCACGGCGGCCAGGATGGGAGTTGCCATCGCGGCGACCGCGCCACCGAGGACGGTGCGTCGGTGCATGGGATCGTCATCTCTCGTCTGACCTTGCGCCGAGCGCCCGTCTGCCAGGCCCACCAGCGCCGGCGGGATCTGAAGATGCGCAGCCGCCGCGGCCAGGACGTCGGTGCTGTAGGAGGCTGAGCCGCGTTTCTCCAGACGGGAGACGGCGGACTGCGACAGGCCAAGGGCCTGCCCCAGTGCCGCCTGCGTCATATGCCGTCCCTTGCGGGCCAGTTCGATGACGCGCCCGTAGTCCCCGGTCCGCGAGGCATCCCGGATCGGGCCTGTCTGGAAGTCCACGGCGCCTCCCACGCTACGAGTCCCTGCGGCACCTGACACCTGTCCGTACCCGCTCAGCGCGTTTCCGTATGCACATGCCGCATGTGTGATGGTCCCACAACACACGGTGATCGTTGACTGGGTGACAGCCCAATCACCCCGCGTGGGATGCGTTGCGGCCCGCTGGTCATTCCCGCGCCCTTCGGGGACGACCACGTCACATTCGACTGCGAGCTCGAGGCGACTGATCATGACGATGCACAGCACTCCCCCCACTTGCCGGGACTGGTGGACGCACCAGTTATCGACCTGGATGCCCTGACGGATCGGCAGCGTGCCGGGATGTCGTGCGTGTGGTGCGCGGGGACGGCGTCGCCCCGGTACCTCGTGGGCAGCCTGTGCGCCTGCGAGTGCTGCGCCGGCATGTACGGCGTCCCGGTACTGGGAGCGGCGCAGTGACCGGCCACGAGGCGTTCCCGTCGGGCCTGAGGCGGTGGACTCGCGAGAGGTGGGAGGAGTATCACCGTCGCGTCGAGAACGGCGAGGGTGGCGTAAGAGTCGTGGACGCGACCACGCATCGCCGGGCCCGCGCGGTGGAGGCGGCCCGGTGAGCGGCGGGACAGCCCCTCGCGCAGCGGGGGTGGGTGACCTCGTCCGCGACACGGCCCGAGGCTGTCAGGCGGTCCTGACGGATATTCGGGCAGGCGTTCCGTACCTGCGCCCCCTGTACGGCGGCGGTCTCACCGAACCCTGGCCGACGACGTGGTCGGCCCTCGAGCTGGTGGCCCGCCGTGGCACTTGGGAGGGTCGGTGAGCGGGCGGCATCGGATGCCGCCGACGGACAGCCGACCCGCATCATGAGCAGCCACTGCTCACTGCCCTGGTGCGACAGCCCGAAAACCTCCTGTGGGCTCGGGCACCGGAAGTCCCCGGCAGGTAGACCGCTCGACAACTGGCCCGGGCTTCCTGTGGCTGTGCACTGTTACCACCCGCACTGGACCGGGATGCTCGTCGATCCGGTACCGGGCGGGCTCACTCACTGCCGTTGGAGGCTTACGTGAGCACTGCCGTGGGCAGATCGCCCGATCCTGTTCCCCCCGCCCCGGACGCCGGGGAGGTATTCGCCTTCGCTGAACACGAGATCTCTGCCGCTGCGGCCGACCTGTGGCCGCGCGCCGTCGTCGAGCCAGGTGACCACGTTCCGAGCGTGACCGGCTACGTGCGTCGCGTCCGTGTGGACGGGCGCTGCCTGTACGCCAAGTACTCGGTGCTGGGAGTGTCACTCGTCTCACTGCTGCGGGGAGCCTGCGGTCCCTGGCCGGATGTGCGGGCGCGGCAGCAGGCGTACGTGTGCCGTGCTGATGCGCTGATGGAACGCGAAGCCACCCAGCTGAGGCTCCTGGCGGGGTTCGGCTGCCCCCAGGTCTGCTCGGTGGCCGGGCTGCGGCGCGGAGTGCTGTTCACCGAGTCGGTCACGGGGCCGACCCTGGCCGGGCTCATCCTGGACCGACCGCATGAGACGGCCGCGCTGCTGGACGGCACGTTCGGAGAGCTGCGCCGGCTGCACAGCCCGGACGCCTCTCGGCTGCTGGTGCCGGCCACCGGCGAACGGAGCGTGCGGGGCACGTTTCAGCGCAAGTTCAACGGCCTGAGAGGCTCGGCCTATGTGGACCGGCTCGGTGTCGACCGGTGCCTGCCCGACGACCGGCCGGTGATGGTCGGCCTGCTGCGCAGCGTGGTGGGACGGCTGCGACGCCTGCAGGCCGCAGGTCTGCCTTCGGCCACGCAGTGCGTGCCGGTCTATGGGGACCTCAAACCCGAGCATGTCGTCTTCCCTGCGGGCCCGCCCGGACGGCCGGTGTTCCTCGATCCGGGTCTGCTGCCGGCCACCCCTGTCGTGGACGCCGCGAAGCTGATCAGCCGTACCGTGCTGATGCTGGCGGCTGCCCGGCCGGGCCTGGCGAACGGCGAGCGCGCCGTGGACGGCGTCAGCGCCTTCGTCACGGCCCGGACGGGTGCCCTGCCCCGGTGTATCCGCCAGGCCTGGCTGCAGGAGCTGATGGTGCTGTGGCTGATGGACACCGTCAACATCCTCACCACGTATCTGTCCGCGCCACCTGTGCTTCCGCTGCCCGCTCAGGGCCTCGCACTCGTCGGCCGGACACTCGACCTGTGCCGGGTGGTCGAGCAGATCGGTGCGGAACTCTCAGCGGGCGCCGACGCGCGCACCGTATGGGACATCTCCCTCGACCTGGCCCAGGGACTCGCCGTATGAGGTCCGAGCCGACGGCCACGATCGGGGTAGCGGGCGCCGGAGCGGTCGGGCAGGCCGTTGCCACCGCCCTCGTCGCCTCCGGGCTCTGTCGGCGGTTGCTGGTGGCCTCCCGCACCCGGGAACAGGCGGCAGCTCTGGTCACGGATCTCGACGACATGCGGCAGAGCGTCGCCTCGCCCACCTTGCCCTTGATCGGCCGGCCTGCGGACCTGATCGGCTGCGACGCTGTCGTGGTCGCCGCGCGGTCCGCGTTCACCAACACCCGCACCGCCGACGTACGGATGGCCGGAGCGGTGGCCAACGCGCCCGTCGTACGTGCGCTCGCCGCCTCCCTCCGCGGCTACCAGGGGACGGTGCTCGTGGTCACCAACCCCGTCGACCTGATGACCCGGCTGTTCACCGAGACCTCCGGTTGCCCACGGGTGTACGGCATCGGCTCGAACCTGGACTCCGCCCGCTACCGGCTCGCCCTCGCCCGCCTCCTCGGCGTGCCGCCGGACGCCGTGCACGGCCACGTGATCGGCGAGCACGGCGACGGAGCCGTGGTGTGCGCTTCCTCGACCACCGTCAACGGCACGCCCGCCGGCGTCCCCCTTGCGGAGGTGCGCGAGGAACTCCGTGCCCGCCCCGGACGGATCAGTGCGGGGATCGGCCGGACCCGCTCGGGACCCGCCGGTGCCGTGCTGTCCACCCTGCGCAAGGCGCTCGGCCTGGTCGACGGCGTCGAGGAACTCTCCTGCGAACACGGCGGCGCCTGGCTCGGAATTCCGTTGCGCTTCACCGCCGGTCGGCCCATGGCGTGCCTGCCCGTTCTCGACGCGGACGAAGACGCGCAACTGGCTGCCACCACCACCAAGCTCCGCAACGCTTACCAGGCGCTGCGGCCGTCCTGCCCCACACCCGACTGTCTGGAGACGACGTGAGTACCTTCACCGCCACCCGGCTCAGTGCCGCCGACGCGAGCGTGACCGTCCTGAGCAACACGTCCTTCGTCACCGACTGGGCCCGCCGGTACTTCGGGACCTGGTGGAACGCCTTCGAGGTCCCCGCGAACAGCGTCTGCGCCGGGCCGCTCGTGACGGCCGACCTCGACGAGAAGACGGTCACGGACCTCGCCACACTCGTGGGCGCCCGCCACCACGACGAGGTGACGTACGCCAAGGCCCGGCTGGCCCTCACTCGGGACGGCACCGGCGTCATCACCGGCGTCTCGCCGGATGAAGGACTCGCCTACCGCTCCGAGCGGTTCGGTGGTCGCGTCACCGTCGTCGGCCGCACCGTCGAGCCACTGGCACTGGCCACCGCCCGGATCGCCCGGGAGATGATCCGCGCGGCCCTGCTGCGGGACGGATGGACCCTTCTGCACGCCTCGGCCGTGGTCCGGGGCGGCCGTGCCCTGCTCTCCTTCGGCGACAAGGGAGCCGGAAAGACCACCACGGCGCTGCTGCTGGCCTCCTGCGGGGCGCAGCTCCTCGCCAACGACCGGGTGTTCGTCAAGATCGTCGGAGACGACCTGCAGGTCCTGCCCTGGCCCTCGGCGGCGGCCGTCGGACTGGGCCTGCTGGATGCGCTTGGGCTGTACGACGTCGTCCGCGACCGGCTGAAGGCGGGAGAGCGGCTGCATCCGACACAGCACCAGGACGTCACCGATGCCCTGCTCGCGGGCCGCCGCGAGCCGCTGTGGGAGCCGGGTGGCGGGCGGGAGCGGAAGGTGCAGGTCTTCCCCGACCAGTTCTCCGCCTGGTTCGGCATGGAGCCGGCCACCAGCGCCTGCGCCGCGGCGCTGCTGTTCCCTCGCATCGACCCGGCCGCCGCGCCGACCCTGGTCGACGGCGACCGCGTGCTCGGCGACAGCGACTTCATGTCCGGTGCCACCGAGGACCGCTACCCTGACCACTTCGGCCTGGCCCGCGGCGTCGACGGCGGCGGCAGCCCCCTGGCCCGCTCCGCCGTCGCCGGCCGGCTCGCCGCCCTCCCGCACCACCAGGTCGTCCTCGGCCACGACGTCCAGGCCAACACCGACTTCCTGAGCAAGATCGCAGAAAGTCTCTGACACAGTCCGAAGCCCCCGGCCGGAACGCTCCCCGCGCGTCGCCGAGGGCTTGTTCACGTACCCGCGTGTGGGCCTGTGCGCCCGGCCCGCACGCGGCGCCGGCGTCGCTCTCGACGGTCTTCAGGAGCGCCCGCACCTCCCGCCCCGAGGTCGGCACCCGTGTGAAGACCTCGGCGCCCCGGGCGGCCGAGTTGCGCGGCCTCGCGCTCGTCGGCGCGCACGTCGTCGGCGTACGCCGTCGGGCCGGCTCCGCCGCACCACGACGGGATCGCCTTGCACGGGCTCCTGCGGACGAGCGGCCGAGTCTTTTTGTTCCGCGATTTTCGGCTGACTCTCATGAGTGCCCGACTTTCCCGTGTCCTACCTGATCACCTACGTGGCGCCCACGGTGCTTCCGGCTCCGCCTTTCCACGGTGCGGCTTCCTTGCCCTGCGGAGCGGGTTATCCCCTTGCCTTCCCGGACTGGTGATACCGGTTCCGGCCGAGTCAAACGTGCTATCGATCACTCTGCTCACAGGAGCGTCCTCAGGGATATCGATCTGGCTGGTAAGCGATTTCCGAAGTGCAGGGGCGTGTGCGACGGTAGGAGCTCCAGTCCCGTCCGTGAGAGGAAGAGAATGAAGCTTTCCGTGCGCCGTTCCCTCGGCGTTGCAGCAGTAGCCGCAGCCGCGCTGGCCGCCACGGCCGTTCCCGCCGCGGCCGCCGCGGCATCACCCACCGCGGCATCCGCCTACGGGCCGCTGATCAACCGTACGGACTGCAACGAGAACGGCTACCTCGAAATCCACAACAACAGCGGGCGCGACACGCTCTGCTTCGCCAACGCCGGAACGATGCCCGTCGCCATCTACGGCGTGAACTGGGTCGAATCCGGAAACAATATGGTGACCCTCCAGTTCCAGCGGAGCCTGAGCGACCCGAGGCTCGAGAGCGTCACCCTCCAGAAGTGGAGCTCGTGGAACCCGGGCCACATCCACCAGATCATATCGATCAGAATTCACTGAGCTTGAGGGACGAATGGGGGCGCCTTTCGGGGCGCCCCCATTCGGGTCGTCTCCTCTGTTCCGGTGGCTCGTTGGAGCGCGCAGGGGGAGGGGTACGTGGGGTGTCGGCGTCCCGGCCGGCACAACCTTCCACCGCCCCGACCTGCGAAGATGGCTGCGCGGTAAGCACATCGGAGTGCGCATCGTCCGCGAAGGCATCGATTCCGGCGAGTGATCGGGCCGCCGGAGGCGGGTCGTCGAGCGGACCGTGTCGCGGCTGTCCGTTCACCGCCGACTCGGCCCTCGCCACGCATACGATCCCCGTAACTGTCCGGCATTTCTCGGACTCGTCGACCCTCTGCCACCGCAACCACTCGTCCGCCTCACTCCAGAGGGCACGGCATGAGGAATCAACGCCATCCGGCGGCGTGACCGATTCCGTATGTGTCTTCGTCGGTCTGACCTCTTGTAGGCTCCGAGGTGTTCCGGGGGATCGGCGGGGACCTGCGCGCGGCCATTCCCTTTCGGACGGCGCCGTCCGAAGGCCCGAGAGCGCGAACGGGTGATGTCTCGCTGACCGCAGGAACCGTCGACTGCGACAGTTCCTCGGCCCTTCCCCTCCTGTTTGTGCACGAGGACAGCGATCGAGAAAGCGTACCGCCGAAATATTTCGGCACCCCACCTCTGTGCCTGCCTCTTGGTGCGGCGCTCTTCGACGATACGGAACACCTTTTCGCACTGCTCGGCCTGCCGACCGATATCCCCGTGTATTCCCTCGACCGGGCACGGCGGCCCCAAGGAGAACGGAAGCAAAACTATTCGGCGAACCGAGGGTGAACGGCCGGCCATCGTGCGGTACGTCCGGCACGCGGCGAACAAACCGGGCCGGAACTCCCTCTGCGCTTTCCCGGTGAGCCGCGGGAATGCGGGCGGACGGCCCGGCAGCGGCCCTGCCTCAGCCCCCGGCCCTCGTGAGGCGGGTGAACTGGGCGCGGTACGCGCTCGGGGTGAGGCCGGTGCGGCGGACCAGGTGGGCGCGCAGGGAGTCGGCGGTGCCGAGGCCGCAGGCGCGGGCGACCTGGTCCATGGGCAGGGTGGTGGTCTCCAGGAGTTCCCTGGCGCGCTCGATGCGCTGGTGCAGCAGCCACTGGAGCGGGCTCACCCCGCTCTCGGCGTGGAAGCGGCGGGTGAGGGTGCGCACCGACACGCCCGCGTGCCGGGCCAGGTCGGTCAGGGTGAGCGGCTTGTCCAGGTTGCGCATGGCCCAGCCGCGGGTGTCGGCGCAGGCGGTGCCGCGCTCGGGCGGCAGCGGGGTGTGAGTGAACTGGGTCTGGCCGCCGGGGCGGACGGGGGCGACCAGGGCGAGGCGAGCGACCTGGTTGGCGACGGCGGCGCCGTAGTCGCTGCGGATGATGTGCAGGCACATGTCGATGCCGGCGGCGTACCCGGAAGAGGTGAGGACCCGGCCGTCCTGCACGTACAGCACATCGCCCTGGAGGTCGAGGGACGGGTAGCGCTCGCGCAGCTCGGAGGCCAGTTCCCAGTACGTGGTGGCGCTGCGCCCGTCGAGCAGGCCGGCCTCGGCCAGCACGAAGGCGCCGCTGCAGATGGAGGCGACGCGCCTGCCGGCCTCGGCCGCGGCGCGCACGGCGGTGACGGTGCGGGGGTCGGGGACGTACCGCTCGCCGGTGCCGGCGACCAGCACGGTGTCGGCGGTGTCCACGGCGTCCAGGCCCCGGCCGACGTACAGGTCCAGGCCGCCGGTGGTGGTGATCGGCCCTGGGTCCGGGGTGCAGATGGTCACCTCGTAGCCGGGGGCGCCGTCGATCCGGGCCCGGTCGAAGAGCAGTTCCGGGATGGCGAGGTTGAACATCGACACCCGCGACGGCGCGACGACGGCGACCCGGTGGGGGGTGCGCTGCTGCGGCATGGCCAGAACCTCCGGTTCCCTGGCATTCAGGCCACTACTGTACGCCGCACAAGATCCGCAGCATGGGGGGCATGGCAACGAACCATCCGACCACAGAGCAGCAACCGGCGCCTTTGAGAGGGGAGTTGGCACCTACGGCCTCCTCCCCCGCGCTCACCCTCACCGCCGCCCTCCTCGGCTTCGCGCTGATCACCCTCGACGCGTCCGTGGTCACCGTGGCCCTGCCCGCCATCGGGGACGCGCTCGGCGGCGGGATGTCCGGCCTGCAGTGGGTGGTGGACGCCTACACCCTGGCGTTCGCCGCGCTGATGCTCTCCACCGGCGCCTTCTCCGACCGGGCCGGGGCGAGCCGGGCGTACGCGGGCGGCATCACGGTGTTCACGCTCGCGTCGGCGGCGTGCGGGCTGGCCCCGAACCTGCCGGTGCTGATCGGCGCGCGCGTGGTGCAGGGCGTGGCGGCGGCCGTCGTCCTGCCCGCCTCGCTGGCGCTGGTGCGGCAGGCGTACGCGCAGCCCGCCCGCCGGGCGCGGGCGGTGGCCGCGTGGGCGGCGGGCGGATCGGTGGCGGTCGCGCTCGGCCCGGTGGCGGGCGGGGTGCTGACCACGGCGTGGGACTGGCGGGGCGTCTTCTTCATCAACCTGCCGCTGGGGGCGGTGGCCCTGCTGCTGCTCGTCCGGGCGCCGAGGTCGCAGCGCCGTCCGGCGCCGCTGGACCTGCCGGGTCAGGTGACGGCGGTCGTGGCGCTCACCGCGCTCACCTTCGCGGTGATCGAGGACGGCCCCTGGGCCCTGGCGGCGCTGGTGGTGGCCGTCGTGGCGGCGGTGGCGTTCGTGCGGACCGAGGCGCGGCAGCCGCACCCGGTGGTCCCGCTCGGTCTCTTCCGCGACCGGAACGTGTCCGTGGCGGTCGCGGCGGGGGCGGCGTGCAGTGTGGCGTTCTACGGCGTGGTGTTCGTCTTCTCGCTCTTCTTCCAGCAGGTGCAGGGGCGGTCGGCGCTGTACACGGGTCTGATGTTCCTGCCCATGACGGGGCTGATCGCGGTGACGAACGTGGTGGCGGGCAGGCTGGCCGCCCGCCACGGCGCCCGGCTGCCGATGGTGGCGGGCCAGGGGCTCGCGGCGCTGGGGATGCTGCTCCTGCTCACCGTCGGCGAGGACACCTCTCCCCTCCTGGTGGCCGCGTCGCTGGTGCCGATGGCGCTGGGCTGCGCGCTGACGGTCCCGCCGCTGACCGCCGTGATGATGGACGCGGTGCCGGCGGAGCGGGCGGGACTGGCGGCGGGCGTGCTCAACGCGGCGCGGCAGGTCGCCGGAGGACTGGGGATCGCCCTGTTCGGGACGCTGATCTCCGGTTCCTTCCTGGGCGGGATGCGGGCCAGCCTGGGCGTCGGCGCCGCGCTGCTGACGGTGACGGGGCTGCTCGGCCTCCGTCTGGCGGGGTCTTCGGGCCGCTCGTCCTGAACGGGACGCGACGGCCGCGGGGACGTCCGCCGACGGGGCCGCCGGTGGGGACGTCCGCCGGTGGGGACGTCCGTCGGCAGGGACGTCCCCGAATGCGGCAGGACTGGGAGCCGGAGGACCTGATCGAGGTCTGGACGCTGCTCGAAGACGACATGAAGCGAGTGCGGAACAAATCCGGGACGACCAGGCTCGGCTTCGCGCTGTTGCTGAAGTTCTTCGAGGCGGAGGCCCGGTTCCCGGAGTCGGCCAAGGAGGTCCCGGCCGCCGCAGTGGAGTACGTGGCCCAGCAGGTCAAGGTGCCCGCCGCGTGGGCGGACTACGGCCGGCAAAGCAAGGCGATCCAGCGGCACCGGGGCGAGATCCGAGCGGCGTACGGGTTCCGGGCGAACACCGAGGAGGACCAGGACCGGCTGGCCGGGTGGCTGGCGACCGAGCTGTGCCCGGTTGAGCTGTCGCGCGACCGGCTCGCGGCCGCAGTGGTGGCCCGGTGCCGCAACGACCACATCGAGCCGCCGGCGCCGGGGCAGGTGCGGCGGCTGGTGGGCAAGGCCGTGAAGGACTTCGAAAAGCGGTTCTGTCGCAGCACGACGGACCGGCTCGACCACGCGACTCGCTTGCGGCTGGAGGACCTGGTCGCGGGCGACGGCCCGGAGGAAGGCGCCGACGGTGACGGTGCGACGGCCAGGGGCGGGCGGTCGCACTTTACTGAGCTCAGGACCGATCCCGGGGCGCCCGGGTCGGAGAGCCTTCTGACCGAGGTGAACAAGCTTGAGCGGGTGCGGCGGCTGGAGCTGCCCGCGGACCTGTTCGCCGACGTGTCGGAGAAGCTGGTGGACGCCTGGCGGGCGCGCGTCGAAGGAGTACCCGGTGAACCTGGAGCGCATGAGACCGCCGCGGCGGCTGTCCCTGCTGGCCCGCTGTGCCATGTCCGTCAGACGGAGATCACCGACTCCTTGGTGGACCTGTTCATCCAGCTCGTGCTGAAGATCAATACCCGTGCGGAGCGGAAGGTCGAGAAGGAGACCGGGGCCGAGCTGAAGAAGGTCCGCGGCAAGGAGGCGATGCTGCTGCGGGTCGCGGAGGCGGCGCTGTCGGAGCCCTCCGGCACCGTGCGGCGGGTGATCTTCCTGTGGCCGGCGGGGAGAGGACGCTCAAGGCCCTGGCAGCGGAGGCCGCGGCGAACGAGGCCCGGTATAAGGCCCGGGTGCGCACGGTGCTGCGCTCGTCGTACTCGGCGCACTGACGGCGGATGCTCGCGCCGCTGCTGAAGGCGCTGGAGCTGAAGTGCGACAACACCGCCTATCGGCCGGTGATGGACGCGATCGACCTGCTGAAGCGGTATCTGGAGCAGCCGCTGAAGGAGGGCGCATTCTTCGGCCCGGCGGAGACGGTGCCGCTGGAGGGCGTGGTCCCCGAGCAGTGGCGGGCGGCGGTCGTGGACGACAAGGGCCGTGTCGAGCGCATCCCGTACGAGCTGTGCGTGCTCGTGTCGCTGCGGGAGGCGCTGCAGCGCCGCGAGATCTGGGTGGTGGGCGCGAACCGGTGGCGCGACCCGGAGGACGACCTGCCCGCCGACTTCGAGGACAACCGGGACGTCCACTACGCCGCCCTGGGGCAGCCGCAGGACGCCGGCGAGTTCATCAGCGCGCTCCAGGGCAGGCTGCGGGCGTCGTTGGACCGCTTCGACCGCGCCCTGGCCGAGGGGACCACGGGCGGGGTGTCGATCGTCAAGAAGCACGGCGAGCCGTGGATCAGGGTCTCCCCGCGCGGCAAGCAGGAGGAGCCGGAGCCGCTGGTGGCGATCAAGGCGGAGATCGAACGGCGCTGGGGCACCATCGACCTGCTGGACATCCTGAAGTACGCCGAGTTCGACACGGACTTCATCGCCGAGTTCACCTCGGTCGCCACCCGCGAGAACCTGTCCAAGGACGTGCTGCGGCGCCGGTTGCTGCTGGTGCTGTTCGGGCTGGGCACCAACATGGGCATCAAGCGGGTCGCGGTGACCGGCAAGCACGGCGAGTCCGAGGCCACGCTGCGCAGGGTGCGGCACCTGTTCGTCAACCGGGCCGACATGCGCGCCGCGCTGGTGAAGCTGGTGAATGCCACCTTCGCCGCTCGCGACGAGATGTGGTGGGGCACCGGCACCGCTTGCGCCTCTGACAGCCGCAAGTTCGGCTCCTGGTCCTCGAATCTGATGACCGAGTGGCACCAGCGCTACCGGGGCCCCGGCGTGATGATCTACCGGCACGTCGGGCGGAAGCCGGTGTGCGTCTACTCCCAGCTCAAGTCCTGTTCGGCCTCCGAGGTCGCCTCGGTGATCGAGGGCGTCCTGCGGCACTGCACCGACATGGAGGCAGACCGGCAGTACACGGACACCCACGGCGCGTCCATCGTCGGCTTCGCCTTCGCCCGTATGCTCGACTTCAAGCGCATGCCGAGACTGAAGAACATCGGCTCCGCGAAGCTGTACCGGCCGGCGGCCGGGGAGGGCGAGAGCTGGCCGGACCTCGCGCCGGTGCTGTCCACCAAGACGATCAACTGGGATCTGATCCGCCAGCAGTACGACCAGATCGTGAAGTACACCACCGCCCTGCGCCTGGGCACGGCGGAGGCCGAGCAGGTCCTGCGCCGCTTCACCCGCGGCGGGCCGAAGCACCCCGCCTATCAGGCGATCGAGGAACTCGGGCGGGCGGTGCGAACGGCTTTCGTCTGCGACTACCTCGCCGACGTCGAGTTGCGGCAGGAGATCCACGAGGGCTTGCAGGTCGTGGAGAACCGGAACAGCGCGCACAAGGACCTCCTTCTACGGCAAGGACGGTGACCTGGCGGGGCAGGACAAGGAGTCCCAGGAGGTGTCCATGCTCGCCCTCCACCTGCTCCGGTCCGCCCTGGTCCACGTCAACACGCTGCTGATGCAGCAGGTCCTCGCCGACCCGAAGTGGGCCGACACGCTCACCGACGCCGACCGGCGGGCCCTGTCCCCGCTGTTCTGGACGCACGTGAACCCGTACGGCCGGTTCGAGCTGGACATGAACAGCCGCCTCGTCCTGGGCCTGGAGTCGACCCCAGCAGCGACGGTGCCCGGCCCGCGTGCTTCTGAGGGCCGGGGTACCACGGCATCCACCTGACCAGAGCCGGGCGCACGGTGGAGGTGTGGCCGGGCGGGTGCGCCGCTGTGCGTACATCGTCTGAATTCACTCCGACGCCCCGCCCTTGGCGGTGATCTCCTCCGCGCTTGTCCTGCAGGTACAGGTCCTCGGGTGAGGACGGCACCGGCCGGGGAAGGGAAGCGGCAGTGGTTCAGAGCACGGGGTTTTCGGCGGTGGCCAGCATGTTCTCGATGAGGTCAGCAGCGCGCGGGGTGCCGCCCTCGGCCCGGGCGGCGGCCTGCAGCTGCTTGGACCGGTCGACGCGTTCCGGATCCGTGACCAGGTCGTTCAGTGCCGCGCGAAGGGTCTCGGCAGTGGCGTCAGCGGTGTCCACACGGCGGGCGACGCCGAGTTCCACGAGCCGGTCGGCGTTCATGAACTGCTCGGCTCCCTGCGGCACGGCGATCATGGGAACGCCGGCGAGGAGCCCTTCGCCGCAGCCGCCCATGCCGGCGTGGGTGACGAAGGCGTCGGCCTGTTCCAGGATCGCCCGCTGCGGGACCCAGGAGTGCACCTCGACGTTGGGCGGGATGGTGCCGAGTTCCTCGGGGTCGGTGTACTTGCCGATCTGGAGTACGACGTGCCAGCCGGGCAGGTCGCCGAAGGCGGCGATGCACTGGCGGTAGAACGCGGGCTGGCGCGTGTACGCCGAGCCGAGCGAGACCAGCAGCACGTTGTCCGCGGTCGCCGGGCGGGTCCAGCCGTCCGTGTCCGCTCGGATGTCGAAGCAGGGGCCGACGAAGGTCACCGTGTCGGTGTCGACTCGATCGGCGTGCGGCTGCATCGCTCTCGGGATCAGGGCGAGGACTCGGGCGGGCGGGCCGGAGAACGTGTCCACGTCCGTGGTGGTCGCACCGCAGTCGGCGAGCCACCGTGCGAACCTGTCCCGGTACGCGTCGGCGCCCGGCAGCTTCCGCAGATGAGCCGCGACTTCCTCCTGGTAGCCGTCCCAGCCGACGAACGTCGGGGACAGCTGCACGAGGGGACGGCCCTGGGCTTCGGCGAGGGCACGCGCGGCATAAGCGCCGATGTCATAGAGGTACAGGTCGGCCGGATCGTCGTCGTAGGCGGCGCGCAGTTGCGGGAGCGCCTGGACGGCGTCGTCGAGGAAGAGGCTCGCCGCTGCGATGGGATCGGCAGGCCAGTCGTTGTCCGCGACGGGCAACGTGGAGGTGCAGGGCACCAGCTCCGCGCCGGCGGACTCGATCCGGTCGGCCACGAACGGGTCGTTGGCGTAGGTGACCCGGTGCCCGCGGGCCACCAGCTCGCGGATGAGAGCGAGGCTGGGCAGGACATGACTGACGATGGGGACGCCGACCATCGCGATATGGGCGCGGCGACGGGACATGGGCGATCACTCGTTTCTGGCGCGGGACGGGTGCGGGCGGTGTGGCGAGGACGCGGCGTCAGGGCTGGTCGATCTGCGCGGCGGCCTCCTCCAGGTCGGCGACGGTCCCCGACATGATCGTCCGTACATGCCTGGTGATGGACTGCACGGGCCAGTCCCACCACGCCACGGCGAGGAGCCGGGCGATGTCCGCAGCGTCGTAGCGGGTGCGGATGAGCCGGGCCGGGTTGCCGCCGACGATGCCGTAGTCGGGGACGTCGCCGGTGACCACGGCGCCGGCGGCGATGATCGCGCCGTGGCCGATGCGTACGCCGGGCATGACGGTGGCGCCGTGCCCGAACCACACGTCGTTGCCGACGACCGTGTCGCCCCGGCCGGGGAGGTCGGTGATCAGGTCGAAGTGCTCCGCCCAGGAGCCCCCCATCGTGGGGAACGGGAAGGTGGAAGGACCGTCCATGCGGTGGTTGGCGCCGTTCATGATGAACCGGGTGCCCGTCCCCAGCGCGCAGTACTTGCCGATGACAAGCCGCTCGGGACCGTAGTGGTAGAGAACGTTGCGCGTCTCGAACGCGGTCGGGTCGTCCGGATCGTCGTAGTAGGTGAAGTCACCGACCTCGATCAACGGCGACTTCACCAGCGGCTTGAGCAGAACCACGCGCGGGTGCTCGGGCATCGGGTGGAGCACGGTGGGGTCAGCGGGAACGGGCGGCATCGCGGAGGCGGTTCCTCTCTAGCGGACCTGGAGCGACAACTGTCGCGTTAAGATGCTGGCACAGCCCTGCCGCCTTGATCAACCGGATACTGATTGCCGATGACAGACCCACTGGACACGACGTCGGGCCGCCGTCCGGGCGGTCGCACCGCCCGCATCCGCGCCCAGGTTCTCGATGCGGTACGCACCGAACTCGCTGAAGGCGGTCACGAAGGACTCACGATGGAGGGTGTCGCGACGCGGGCCGGAGTGCACCGCGCCACGGTCTACCGGCGTTGGCGCGATGTCGGCGGCCTGCTCGTCGACGTCATCGACGCCGCCGGCGAGATCGACTGGCAGCCGCCGGACACCGGCTCCCTGCGCGGCGATCTGACGGCCCTCAACCAGGAGATCCAGGAATCCCTGGTCGTACAGCCGTCGCTCGCCGTCGCCCTGATGGCCGCCTCGTTCCACTCCGAACAGGCCGCGCGGGCCCAGACACAGTTGTGGACGGACCGGTACGCCCAGTGCGAGATCCTCGTCGAGCGCGCCATCGAGCGCGGTGAACTCCCCGCACAGCACACGGACGCGCGGAGCCTGTTGATCGCCGCCACGGCGCCGCTCTACCACCAGCTAGTGCTCCTGCGTGCCGATCCGGACCCGCAACTCCCGAAACGGGCCGCGGAGGCGGCAGTCCTGGCGGCTGCCGCGGGTGCCTTCTCCGTCCGTCGGGAAGAGAGCGCGTGATCGAGGAGACAGGGAACGAACGCAAGCGCAATCGAGAGCGCCACAAGACCTGGATCACGGTCCAGTAGCCCTGATTCGGACACCAGGGAGCAAATAGCCGCGAGGCCAGCTTTCGAGGGCTCACCTACGGTGGCGGACGGCCGGGTCGCGCTCGGCTACGTGCCTGGCGACCGCGTCCACACCAGGGCGGGCGTACCGCTCCAGGGAGCGGACGGAGGCGTGACGGGAGCGGGCCGGCAGCATCGGGTGGAGGTGCCGCCCTCGGCGTCGTGAGTGAGCGCACTGTGGCGGAACCGGTGCAGGGTCCAGCCGTCCAGGTCCTCGATGTCCTCGGGTGTGGCGAGGGGGTTGGCCAGCAGCCGGGTGTTCTCCTCGAAGACCTCCTCGGCCCGACGGCAGGAGAGCCGGGCCCGGCCGGTCTCCGGGCACACGTCCATCGTCGGCGTTCCGGCGGGGGTCTTGCGGCCGGTGAGGAACAGCGGGCCGCGGTAACGGCCGGCGATCAGCCGGGGCAGCAGCCGGGCGGCGCCGGACTGCCAGTGGATCCACTCGGTCGCCCCGCCCTTGACCAGGGTCCGGCCGCGCTTGTCACCCGGGCGCAGGTCCTCGACGTCCAGGCACAGGATCTCCTCCGCCCGGGCCGCCGATTCGTCGAGCATCTTCCAGAGCGTCTTCTCCCGCAGCGCGTCGTCCAGGCGCCAAAGGGCGGCGATCTGGTTCTCCGAGAGGGCCTTCGTGCGGTCCGGCGGCGCCGGTCGCCACTCGATGCCGATCGTCGGATCGCAGGCGATCCGGCCCTGCCGCTGCCACCAGCCGATCGCCTTGCGCGCGATCGAAAGCTCCCGGTTGACGGTGTCGGCGTCCATCTCGTCCGCCCGCGCCGCCGCCAGCTCGGCCAATACCTCCGGCAGCACCGGGTCGTCAATCGCGG
Source organism: Streptomyces sp. NPDC006134 (assembly GCF_040628835.1). Classification (NCBI taxonomy): domain Bacteria; kingdom Bacillati; phylum Actinomycetota; class Actinomycetes; order Kitasatosporales; family Streptomycetaceae; genus Streptomyces; species Streptomyces sp. NPDC006134. The sequence continues at coordinate 18,669 of NZ_JBEXTV010000090.1, forward strand.
CGATGGGGATTAGGGGGCTTCGCGCCGCGTCGGGCGGGCCCGGTCGGCGCGCGCTCGCCGGCGAACATCCACCCCCACGTCGTCAGCGAGATCCGGTAGATCCGCGCGGAGGACTTCGCGATGCCCGCGCCGGTGAGGTACCGCTCGACCGCCGCGGTGTACGTGGCCGGAGGGGCGGACAGGGGCACCACCCGGGCGCGGGGCAACCGAAGCACGCCCCCTGCTCCGAGTTCGGCCACTGGTTCGATCGCCACGCCTGCCCTGCCCTTCCGGCACTGCCGCAGTAAATGCGTACACCTCGCCCTGGCGGCCGGAGTGATTCGCCGCAGTCCGCAATGATCACGGCAGGGGCTCCGCCGCAGTAAATCCGGCATTCACTGCGGCACCACACTGACGGCCCGTCAGCGGCCGGAAGTCCGATAAACCGACCCGGAGGTGGAACGACTTCTACCACCATCCCCTGTGCCGCTGACCCTCGCGCGGGGTCAGGCCCCGAGCATCACGCAGCGCTACATGTCCGTTGGCCGTAGCTATACGAGAACAGGGCCAACATCCCGGGAGGACCACCGCAGCACCCCGGGCGACGCCTCGCAGTACCCCGGCGAGGATCTTCTTCTCGCTGGCGGTGTCGAGGGTGCCGTCCTCCTTCAGCACGAACCGGGAGAGCCGGTTGACGCCCTCGAAGGGCGCGAAGTCG
>NZ_JBEXTV010000091.1:0-18593 GCF_040628835.1 Streptomyces sp. NPDC006134
CGTGTGTCGCGGGGGCGCTGTCGCTGGAGGACGCGGCGCGGGTGGTGGCGCTGCGGGCCCGGGCCCTGGCCGCGATCGCCGGCGACGGCGCCATGCTGTCGCTCCGCCTGGGCCGTGAGGAGACGGAGAAGCTGCTGCTCGGCGCCGGGACCGGCGGACTGGAGATGGCCGCGGTCAACGGCCCCGGCGCCGTGGTGGTGGCCGGTGACCCCGACGCCGTGCACGGCTTCCGGGAGTACTGCGCCGAAGCGGGTGTCGACGCGCGGGTGCTCCCCGTCGACTACGCCTCCCACACCTCCCACGTGGAGCGCCTGCGGGAAGCGGTCACCGCGCCGCTGTCCGGCATCACCCCCCGCACGGCCCGCGTCCCCCTCTACTCCACCCTGCGGGGCGCATTCGCCGACGGCCCCGAGCTGGACGCCGGCTACTGGTACGAGAACCTGCGCCGCACCGTGGAGTTCGAGGCCGCGATCGAAGCGCTCTCCGCGGCGGGTCACGATGCGTTCGTCGAGGTGAGCCCACACCCGGTGCTGAGCGGGAGCGTGCAGGAGACGCTCGGTGACGCGCCCCTCGTGGTGGGCTCCGTCCGGCGCGGCGACGACACGCCCGCACGCTTCCTGGCCTCCCTCGCCGAGGCCCACACGGGCGGCGTCGCGGTGGACTGGCGGGCCGTGCACGGCGACGGCGAGCCGGCCGACCTGCCGACCTACCCCTTCGACCACGAACGCTTCTGGCTGCTGCCCGACGCGTCCGGGCCCTCGCGCGCGGACGACGGATGGTGCTACCGCGTCGGCTGGCAGGAGACCACCGGCGGCACCCCGGGCGGCCCGGCCGGACGCTGGCTGCTCCTGCTGCCCGCCACGACGGACGGCCACCGGACCGGAACCGCCTGGTGCGACGCCGCGGCCACCGCCCTCGCCGAGCACGGGGCCCTGCCCCACGCGGTCACCGTCCCGCTCGACGACCCGCACGCGCTGACCGCCGCCGTCCGCGACGCCCTCGCCACCCGGGCCGGGTCCGGCGCGTACGCGGGGGTGCTCTCCCTGCTGGCCCTCGGCGACGGGGACGCCGGGACCGAGGCCACGCTCGGCCTCCTGCGCGCACTGGACGCGACGGACACCGGCGCACCCGTCTGGCTGGCGACGTGCGGCGCGGTCGGCACCGGCGCGGACGACCCCGTGACGTGCCCGGCCGGGGCGCAGGTGTGGGGCCTCGGCCAGGTGGCCGCGCTCGAACGCGGCGAGCGGCACACCGGCCTCGTGGATCTGCCGCGGGAGGCGGGCGAGGCGCAACGCGCCCTCCTGGCACGCGCGCTGACCGGCACGGAGGACCAGGTCGCGGTCCGGTCGCACGCCGTGTTCGCGCGCCGGCTGCTGCCCGCCGCGCCGGGCGCGGACCGGACGCCGGACACGGGCGACGAGATCGTGCCGAGGGGGACGATCCTCGTCACCGGCGGCACCGGCGGCCTCGGCGCGCTCACCGCACGCCGGCTGGCGGCCCGGGGCGCCCAGCACCTGGCACTGGTCAGCCGCCGGGGCGAGGCGGCACCGGGCGTCGCCCCGCTGGTCGCCGAGCTCACCGGCCTGGGCGCCGAGGTCACCGTGCACGCCTGCGACATCAGCGCGCGCGAGGCGGTGACCGGGCTCGTCGACGGGCTGCGCGCGGACGGCGCGACGATCACCGGCGTCGTGCACGCGGCCGGACTGAACCAGCAGACCCCGGTGCGGGACATGACCCCCGAGGAGTTCCGGCAGGTCCTCGCCGTCAAGGTGCAGGGTGCGCGGAACCTCGAGGACGCCTGCCCCGGCCTGAGCCTCTTCCTCCTCTTCTCCTCCGGCGCCGCCGTGTGGGGCAGCGCCGGGCAGGGGGCGTACGCGGCCGGCAACGCTTTCCTCGACGCCTTCGCCCACCACCGCCGCGCCCGGGGACTGGCCGCGACCTCCGTGGCCTGGGGGCTGTGGGCGGAAGGCGGCATGACGGACGACGCGGAGGCCGTCGCCCGGCTCCGGGACCAGGGCGTGCGCCCCATGCCCGGACACCGGGCGCTGGACGTGCTCGAGACGGTGCTGGCCGGTGACGAGACCGCCGTGGTCGTCGCCGACGTCGACTGGCCACGGTTCACCGAGACGTATGCGGCCCTGAGGGAACGGCCGCTGCTCGAGACGGTTCCGGGAGCCCGGGCCGCCGCGTCCGCGCGGCCGGCACCGGCGGCGGGAGCGACCCTGCGCGACCGGCTCGCCGGGCGGCCGCCGGCCGAGCAGCACCACGAACTGACGCATCTGGTGCGTTCCCACGCCGCCGCGGTCCTCGGGCACGAGGACCTCCGCGCGGTGGCGGTGGACACGGCCTTCCGCGAACTCGGCTTCGACTCGCTGGGCACCGTGCGCCTGCGCGGGCGCCTGAGCGAGGCCACGGGTCTCGCCCTGCCCGCGACCCTGGTCTTCGACCACCCCAACGCCGCCGCTCTGGCGGACCACCTCCGGTCCGAGCTGTTCGCGGACCGCCGCGACGACGAGGACGTCGTCGCGGCGGCGCTGGACGGACTGGACCGGCTCGAGGCGCGGCTCGCCGGCGTGCCCGGGCCGCGGCGTGCCGAACTGGCCCGGCACCTCGACCGCGTACTGACCGCCCTGCGGACCGGCGCGGCCGGCACCGGTCACGACGGTGCCTCGCACACACAGCCCTCCCCGCAGACGGATCTCGCCGAGGCCGGATTCGACGAACTGCTGGAGGCCCTCGGACGAGAGCTCGGCGACAACGGACAGCCGGCGGCGAACAGGTAAGGACACAACACGGTGACGGACAACGACAAGGTCGCTACATATCTGCGCCGGGCCACCCTGGACCTGCGAGCGGCCCGGCAGCGCATCCACGAGCTGGAGGCCGACCCGATCGCGATCGTCGGCACGGCCTGCCGGCTGCCCGGCGGGATCGACACCCCCGAGGCCTTCTGGGACGTGCTGGCGGCGGGCGAGGAGCGGCTGTCCGGTTTCCCGGACGACCGGGGCTGGGACCTGGCCGGCCTCTACCACCCCGATCCCGACCACCCCGGCACGACCTATGTGCGCACGGGGGCGTTCCTCGAGCGCGCCGGGGACTTCGACGCCGCCTTCTTCGGCATATCCCCGCGCGAGGCCGCCGCGATGGACCCGCAGCAGCGCCTGCTGCTGGAGACGTGCTGGGAACTGGCCGAGAACGCCGGGCTGGACCCGCACGCCCTGCGCGGCACGGAGACCGGGGTGTTCCTCGGCGTCGCCCGGCACGGCTACGGCGACGCCCGGGGCGCCGCCGAGGACACCGAGGGCTACGCGGTCACGGGTGCGGCGCCGTCCGTCGCGTCCGGCCGGATTGCCTACACCCTCGGGCTCGAAGGGCCCGCCATCACGCTGGACACCGCCTGCTCCTCCTCCCTCGTGGCCCTGCACCTGGCGGTGGCGTCGCTGCGCCGGGGCGAGTGCCGGCTGGCGATCGTGGGCGGCGCCGCCGTGATGGCCGGCCCCGAGGTGTTCGTCGACTTCGCCCGGCAGCGCGCCCTCGCACCCGACGGCCGCTCCAAGGCGTTCGGCGCGGGCGCGGACGGCTTCGGCTTCGGCGAGGGCGTCGCCGTGCTCCTCCTGGAGCGCCTGTCGGACGCCCGGCGCAACGGGCACACCGTGCACGCCGTCGTCCGTGGCACCGGGATCAACCAGGACGGTGCGAGCAACGGCCTGTCCGCACCCAGCAGAGCGGCCCAGCGCAAGGTCGTCGAGCAGGCGCTGGCCAACGCGGGCGTCGGGCCCGGCGAGGTCGACGCGGTCGAGGCGCACGGCACCGGCACCACCCTCGGCGACCCCATCGAGGCCCACGCCCTGCTCGACGCCTACGGCCGGCACCACAGCCCCGAGCGGCCGCTGTGGCTGGGCTCGGCGAAGTCGAACATCGGCCACACCCAGGCCGCCGCCGGCGCGGTCGGCGTGCTCAAGATGGTGCTCGCCCTCCGGCACGAGCGGCTGCCCAGGACCCTGCACGCCGAGGAGCCCTCCCCGCACGTCGACTGGTCCTCGGGCGCGCTGGCCCTGCTGGCCGAGGAGCGGCCCTGGCCGCGCGGCGACCGGCCCCGTTACGCCGCCGTGTCGGCGTTCGGCATCAGCGGCACCAACGCCCACGTGATCCTCCAGGAGGCCCCCGAGCCGCAGGAGGCCGGGGAACGCGCGGCGCCGCAGCCGGTGACCCCGCAGCGCCCGGTGCCCCTGGTCGTCTCCGCGCGGAGCGAGCAGGCCCTGCGCGCCCAGGCGGAACGACTGTCCGCCGTGGTCGCGGACCCCGCCGTCGACCTGCCCGACCTCGGCTTCTCGCTGGCCGTGTCCCGGGCCCGGCACGAGCACCGCGCGGTGGTCCTGGCCGGCTCCCGCGACTCGGCGCTGCCGGGGATGCGCGAGGTGGCCGCCGGCCGGGCGCGCCTCGGGGGAACCGTCGAGTCGGGCGCGCGCTCCGCCGTGTTCCTCTTCCCCGGCCAGGGTTCGCAGTGGGCGGGCATGGGCGCCGACCTGCTGTCGTGGTCACCGGTCTTCGACGAGGCGATCCGGGCCTGCGACGAGGCGATGGCCCCCTGGCAGGACTGGTCGGTGGCCGCGGTGCTCCGGCAGGAGCCCGGCGCCCCCGGGCTCGACCGCGTCGACGTGGTGCAGCCCGCGCTGTTCGCGGTGATGGTCTCCCTGGCCGCCCTCTGGCGCTCGTACGGCGTGGAACCGGCGGCGGTGGCGGGGCACTCGCAGGGCGAGATCGCCGCGGCCCACGTCGCCGGGATCCTCACACTCGAGGACGCCGCCCGGCTCGTGGTCCTGCGCAGCCGCCTGCTGCGGTCGCTTGCCGGGCAGGGCGCGATGGCGGCCGTGGCGCTGGACGAGGCCGCCGTACGGGACCTGCTCGGGCCGTACGGGGACGGCATCGAGGTGGCCGCGGTCAACGGTCCCGCCTCCGTCGTCGTCTCCGGCGGACCCGGGGCCGTACGGTCCTTCGTGGCGGGCTGCGCGGACCGGGGGGTCAGGGCCCGGACCATCGACGTGGACTACGCCTCGCACTCCGCGCAGATGGAGCAGGTCCGCGAGGAACTGGTCACGGCGCTGCGCGACCTGCGTCCGGCCCGCGCGCGGGTGCCCTTCCACTCGACGGTGACCTGCCGCCTTGTGGACGGCGAGGAACTGGACGCGCAGTACTGGTACCGCAACCTGCGCGAGCCGGTGCGCCTCCACGACGCCGTACGCCTCCTCGCCGCCGGGCACCACGACACCTTCATCGAGGTCAGCCCGCAGCCGGTGCTGGCGGCGACGGTCGGGGAAACGCTCGAGGCGGAGGGACGGGAGCCGGGCGAGGCCGTGGCCCTCGGCACCCTGCGGCGCGGCACCCCCGGCCCGGAGTCCTTCCTCACCTCCGTGGCGAGTGCCCATGTCGCGGGCGTGGACGTGCGCTGGCAGCCCGCCTTCGCCGACGCGCGGCGCGTCCCGCTGCCCACCTATCCCTTCCAGCGCAGGCACTACTGGACGTCCGCCGCCGCGCCCGCCCGCGGCGCCGGCGGGGTGACCTACCGCGTGGCGTGGACGCCCCTGCCCGCCGCGGAAGGGGCCGACGCGCGCGGGACGTGGCTGGTCGTCACCCCGGCCGCCGCCCCCGCCTGGGCCGGACCGCTGCTGACCGCGCTCCGCGACGGCGGCGGCACGCCGCTGGAATGCGTCCTGGGCCCGGACGCGGACCGCGCCGGGGCCGCCGCGGCCCTCACCGCCGCCACGGCGGGGACCACCGGGCTGCGGGGCGTGCTGTCGCTGCTCGCGGCCGACGAGTCGGACCACCGCGGCCGGGCGGGCGTGCCCGCCGGCGCCGTCGCCACCCTGACACTCCTGCAGGCCCTCGGCGACGCCGGCGTCGAGGCGCCGCTGTGGTGCCTCACCCAGGGCGCCGTGCAGACGCCCGAGGACGACGGCATCGGCTCGTTCGCGCAGTGCGCCGTGCACGGTCTGGGCCGGGTCGCGGGGCTGGAGCTCGGGCAGCGCTGGGGCGGCGTGGTGGACCTGCCGCGGGACGCGGACGAGGCCGGCGGTGCCCTGCTCGCCCGGGTGCCCGGCATCCTGGCCGGCGGGCGCGCCGCCGAGGACCATCTCGCCGTGCGCGCCGGCGGCCTGTACGGGCGGCGGCTGGTGCGGGCGCACACGCCGGCCGCCGAGGAAGGGGACGGCTGGCGCCCGCACGGGACCGTGCTCGTCACCGGAGCGGACAGCCCGATCGGGCAGCGGCTCGCCCGGTGGGCGGCCGACGGCGGCGCCGACCACCTGATCCTGGTGGGCGAGGCGGACGAGGAACTGCTGAGCGCGCTGCGGGAGAGCGGGACGACGGTCACCCGCAGCGCCGCGGACGAGGACGCCCTCCGGGCCGCCGTCGAGGCCGCCCCCCACGACGTCACCGCCGTCCTGCACGCCGCGACCCGCCTGGAGTTCGCACCGGTCCTCGAGACCGACCCGGACGACTTCGCCGCCACCGTGCACGCCAAGACGGGCCCGGCCCTCGCACTCTCCAGGGTGCTCGCAGGGCGGCCGGTGGAACGGGAGATCCACTGCTCCTCCGTGGCCGGTGTCTGGGGCGGCGCGGGCATGTCCGGATACGCGGCCGGCAGTGCCTGCCTCGACGCGTTCGCCGCACACCGGCGGGCCCAGGGCCACCCCAGCACCGCCGTGGCCTGGAGCCCGTGGACCCTGCCCGACGCCCCCCGCGGCACCGCCGGGCCGGCCGCGCAGCGCGGACTGCGCGGCCTGACGGCCGACCGCGCCCTGACGGCCCTGCGGTCCGTACTGGACTCGGGCGAGAGCGCCGTCGCGGTGTCCGACGTGGACTGGCCCGCCTTCGCCGCGGGCTACGGCGCGGTCCGGCCGACCGCGCTGTTCGCGGAGATCGCCGAGGCGCGCGAGGCGGCGGCGCCCGCGGCGGCGCCCGCTGGTCCGGGCAGCGGCCCGGCCGCCGCACTGACCGCCCGGCTCACCGGCCTGTCACCCGCGGAACAGGAGAAGGAGCTGATCACCGTGGTCGGCGAGGCCACCGCGGCGGTCCTCGGGCACGACAGCGCGCGGGACGTCGGCGGACGGCGGGCCTTCACCGAACTCGGCCTGGACTCGCTGGGCGCCGTGCAACTGCGCAAGCGGCTCGCCGCGGCCACCGGCCTGCGCCTGCCCGCCTCCCTGGTGTTCGACCACCCCACCGTCACCCGCCTCGCCCGCCACCTGCTCTCCCGGCTGGCCGTGGGCCCCGGCGGGGAGAACACCGCCGTGGCGACCGGGAACGCCCGGAACACCCGGGACACCCGGAACGCCGAGCAGGAGCCGATCGCCGTCGTCGCCATGGGCTGCCGCTTCCCCGGCGGCATCGGCTCGCCCGAAGAGCTGTGGCGGGCCGTCGTCGACGGCCGGGACCTCACGAGCGAGCTGCCCCGGGACCGCGGCTGGGACCTCGAGGCCCTCTGCCACCCCGACCCTGGCCACCCCGGCACCAGCTATGCCGACCGCGGCGGGTTCCTCACCGACGCGGCGGGCTTCGACGCGGAGTTCTTCGGCATCACGCCCCGCGAGGCCCTCGCGATGGACCCGCAGCAGCGGCTGATGCTCGAGGTCGCCTGGGAGACCGTGGAACGGGGCGGCATCGATCCGGAGCTGCTGCGAGGCAGCCGCGTCGGCGTGTTCGTCGGGTCCAACGGCCAGTCGTACATGCCGCTGCTGGAGAGCGAGGCTGCCCGGGTCGAGGGCTACCAGGGGCTCGGCAACTCGGCCAGCGTGCTGTCGGGGCGCCTCGCCTACGTCTTCGGCTGGCAGGGCCCGGCGATCACGGTGGACACGGCGTGCTCGTCGTCCCTGGTGGGCATCCACCTGGCGATGCGGGCGCTGCGGGGCGGCGAGTGCGCCATGGCCCTGGCCGGCGGCGTCACCGTGATCTCCGACCCGTACACCTTCGTGGACTTCAGCAGACAGCGCGGCCTGGCCGCCGACGGGCGGTGCAAGCCGTTCTCGGCGCGGGCGGACGGCTTCGGCCTCGCCGAAGGAGCCGGCGCGCTACTCCTCGAACCGCTCTCCCGGGCCCGGGAGCTGGGACACCCCGTGCTCGCGGTGCTGCGGGGCAGCGCGGTCAACCAGGACGGCGCGAGCAACGGACTGGCCGCGCCGAACGGCCCGGCCCAGGAGGAGGTGATCCGGCAGGCGCTCGCCGACGCCCGGCTGTCGGCGGCTGACATCGACGTGGTGGAGGCGCACGGCACCGGCACCCGGCTCGGCGATCCGATCGAGGCCGGGGCACTGCTGGCCACCTACGGGGCCGAGCGCGGGCGCCCCCTCGCGCTGGGCTCGGTGAAGTCCAACATCGGCCACACCCAGGCGGCCGCCGGCGTCGCCGGCGTGATCAAGACGGTGCTGGCGATGCGGCACGGCGTCCTCCCGCGCAGCCTGCACGCGGAAGAGCTCTCCCCCGAGATCGACTGGTCGGCGGGGACGATCCGGGTCCAGCGGGAGAACGAGGACTGGCCGCGGGGCGCGCGCGTGCGCCGGGCCGGGGTGTCGTCGTTCGGCGTCAGCGGGACCAACGCCCACGTCGTCCTGGAAGAGGCCCCGGCGGATCCGGCCGCGCCCGGCGGCCCGGCCGGACGGCCCGCGGCCGGCGCCCTCACGGCGGACGCGGTGGCCCTCCCGCTCTCGGCCCGTACGCGGAGCGCGCTGGCCGCGCAGGCACGCGCGCTGGCCGAGCTGCTGCGCACCTCGCCCGGGACCTCGCTGGCCGACACCGCGCGGACGCTCGCGTCCGGCCGGGCACGGTTCGACATCAGGGCCGGAGTGCTGGGCGACGACCGGGAATCGGTGTGCGCCGCCCTCGACGCCCTGGCCGCCGGCGAGACCGTGGCCGACGTGGTGCCGCCGCGCACGGCGGCCGCCCGCAGGGCCGTGCTGGTCTTCCCCGGCCAGGGCTCGCAGTGGGCCGGCATGGCCGGCGACCTCCTCGAGCGGTCGGCGGTCTTCGCCGCGTCGATGGCGGCCTGCGCGGCGGCGCTCGCCCCGTACACCGACTTCGACCTGCTCGCCACGGTGCGCGGCGACGGGCCCGAGGACGCGCTGACCCGGCCCGACGTCCTCCAGCCCCTGCTGTTCGCGGTGATGGTGTCGCTGGCGGAGCTGTGGCGGGCCCACGGGGTGGAACCGGCCGCCGTGGTCGGCCACTCGCAGGGCGAGATCGCCGCCGCCTGCGTCGCCGGGGCCCTCACCCTCGACACCGCCGCGAAGGTCGTGGCGCTGCGCAGCAAGGTGCTGCGCGAGCTGACCGGACAGGGCGGCATGGCCTCGGTCACCGCCTCGCCCGACGAGCTCGGCACGGCCCTTACGCCGTGGGACGGCCGCCTGAGCGTGGCCGCGGTGAACGGGCCGCGCTCCCTCGTCGTCGCCGGAGAGGCCACCGCCCTCGAGGAGTTCCTCGCATCGCCGCGGGCCGCGGGCATGAACCCGCGGCGGATCGCGGTGGGCTACGGCTCCCACTCCCCGCAGGTGGAACGGGTCGAGCGGCAGCTCGCCGACGCGCTGGGCACGGTCGACGCCCGGTCCGCCGCCGTGCCCTTCTGCTCGACCGTCACCGCGGGCCCGCTGGACACCGCCGGGCTCGACGCGGCGTACTGGTACCGCAACCTGCGCGGGACGGTCCGCCTCGAGGAGGCCGTACGGCACCTGCTGGACCAGGGCTTCGACACCTTCGTCGAAGTGAGCCCCCACCCTGTGCTGCTCCCCGGCATCGAGGAGACCGCCGAGAGCCTCGGCCGGGACGTCGTCACCCTCGCCTCGCTGCGCCGGGACCGCCCCGGGGCGCGCACCTTCCTGCGCAGTCTGCTGCAGGCCCGGGCCGACGGCCTGCCCGTCGACCTCGGGCCGGCCGTGGGGCCCGGCGGCACGGCGGAACTGCCGACCTATCCGTTCGAGCACACCTCCTACTGGCCGCGCCCGCGCCGCACCCGTGGCGACGCCACCGCGCTGGGCATGGACGCCGTGGCCCACCCCGTCCTGTCCACGGCGCTGGAGGTACCCGACGGCGGGTACGTCCTGACCGGCCGGATCGCGCTCGGGGACCAGCCGTGGCTGGCCGACCACGCCGTCGGCGGAACCACGCTGTTCCCCGGCAGCGCGCTGGTCGACCTGGCCCTGACGGCCGGCCGCCACGCGGGCACGCCCGCCGTGGAGGAACTGGTTCTCTCCGCCCCGCTGGTGCCCGGCCCGGCCACCGCCGTGCGCGTGACGGTCGGTGCCGCCGCACCGGACGGCACCCGCACGGTGGACGTCCACGCCCGCGACACACGCACCCCCGACGCGGCCTGGACCCACCACGCGACCGGTCTCCTCGGCGAGGCCGCGGCCCCGCCGACGGCCCCGGAGACCTGGCCGCCGGCGGACGCCCGGCCGATCGACCTGGACGCGGCCTACGCGCGCCTGGCCGACCGCGGCTACGCCTACGGGCCCGCCTTCCGGGCGCTGCGTGCCGCGTGGCAGCGCGGCGAGGAGGTGTACGCCGAGGCCGGACTCCCCGCGGCGGCGCAGGCCCCCACGGCCGGGGGCCGGGACGCGGCCGGGCCACCGGCCGCGGGCGACGAGGGCTACCTGCTGCACCCCGTCCTCCTCGACGCGGCGGCGCAGACCCTCGGCCTGAGTCCGCTGGCCGGCCGGGAAGGGGCGTTCCTCCCCTTCTCCTGGAGCGGGACCACCCTGTACGCGTCCGGCGCTACGACGGTCCGCGTGACGGCGGCCCCCGTCGGCGACGACGCGATGAGCCTGTCGGTGACCGACCCCACGGGAGCGCCGGTCGCCCGGGTGGGCGCACTGACCGTGCGCCCGGCCGACGGCGCCCCGCGGCACGGCGACGGGCAGGAGGCGGGCGCCGACGACCTCTACCAGCTCTCCTGGCGGCCCCTGCCGGAGACCTCCGCCGCGGCCGTGAGCTGCGCGACCCTCGGCGGCGGCCTGCCCGGACTCGGCAAGGACCACCCGGACCTCGCGGCACTGGCCGCGGCGGTCGCGGCGGGGGAGCCGGAACCCGACGCCGTCTTCGTGCGCTGCCGTCCGTGGCGGGCGGCGGACCCGGCCGCCTCCGTGCGCGAGAGCGTGCTGCACGCGGCCGGACTCGTCCGCGCGTGGCTCGACGCGCCGGAGCGGGCCGGCCGCCTGGTGTTCGTCACCCGGCACGCCGTGAGCACCGGCCCGGCCGACACGGAGACGGACCCCGCGCAGGCCGCGGTCTGGGGCCTGGTCCGCTCCGCTCAGGCGGAGTCGCCGGGGCACTTCGTGCTCGTCGACCTCGCCGGCGACGACACGGACCCCGCGGTCCTCGCCCGGTTCCCCGCCGTGCTCGACCACCCGCAGCTCGCGCTGCGCGGCGGCCTCGCGTGCGTGCCGCGGCTGTCCTCCACCCGCGCCGCGACGGCCCTGCTCCCGCCCCGGACGCCCGCCCGCCTGGAGCCCGCCGGCGACTCCCTGGACGCCCTCCGGTTCGCGGCGGCGCCGGACGCCGGACGGCAGCCGGGCCCCGGCGAGGTACGGGTCGAACTCCGGGCCACCGGTGTGAACTTCCGCGACGTCATGATCGCCCTCGGCATGTACCCCGGCGCCGCCGTCATGGGCACCGAGGGTGCCGGGGTCGTCACCGCCACCGGCCCGGACGTCACGGGCGTCACGGTGGGTGACCGGGTCATGGGCCTGTTCGAAGGCGCCTTCGGGCCGGTGGCGGTCACCGACCACCGGCTGGTCGTCCCCGTCCCCGAGGGGTGGAGCACCACCGAGGCCGCCGCCCTGCCCATCGCCTTCACCACCGCCCACTACGCGCTGCACGACCTCGCCGGCCTGCGGCCCGGGCAGACCGTCCTGGTCCACTCCGCCGCCACCGGCGTCGGCATGGCCGCGGTCCGCCTGGCCCGGCTGGCCGGGGCGGAGGTCTTCGCCACCGCCAGTCCCGCCAAGCACGGCGTACTGCGCCGGCTCGGACTCGACGACGACCACATCGCCTCGTCCCGGGAACCGGGATTCGGGCAGCGGTTCCGGTCCGCCGGCGGCGGCCGCGGCATGGACGTCGTGCTCAACTCGCTGACCGGTGCGCTGCTCGACGAGTCGGCGCGGCTCCTCGCGGACGGCGGGGCGTTCGTCGAGATGGGCAAGACCGACCTGCGCGACCCGGAGCGGTTCCGCGGGCGCTATCTGCCCTTCGACCTCGCCGACGCGGGACCGGACCGGCTCGGCGCGATCCTGGCCGAGGCCGCCGCCCTGGCGGCCGGCGGCCAGGCCGGGCCCCTCCCGGTCACGGCCTGGCCGCTCCAGCGGGCGTCGGCCGCCCTGCAGCACATGAGCACGGGGCGGCACACCGGGAAGCTGGTGCTCGTCCAGCCGGCGCCGCTCGATCCGGACGGCACCGTACTCGTCACCGGCGGCACGGGCACCCTGGCCCGGCTGCTGGCCCGCCACCTCGTGACCCGGCACGGGGTGCGCCACCTGCTGCTGCTCGGCCGCCGGGGGCCCGCCGCACCGGGAGCGGCCCGGTTCGAGGCCGAACTGGGCGAGCTGGGCGCGGCCGTGACCACCCTCGCCTGCGACGTCTCCGACCGCGCCGCGCTCGCGGCGGCGCTCGACGGCATCCCCGCCGAGCACCCGCTGACCGGCGTCGTCCACACCGCGGGGGTGCTCGCGGACGGCCTGGCCTCCTCCGTGGGACAGGAGGAACTGGCCGAGGTCCTCGCGCCCAAGGCCGACGCCGCATGGCACCTGCACGAACTCACCGAGGGCCGCGAGCTGAGCTTCTTCGCCCTGTTCGGCTCGGGCGCCTCCGTACTGGCCGGGCCGGGCCAGGGCGCGTACGCGGCGGCCAACGCCGCGCTGGACGCGCTGGCCCGGTACCGGCAGGCGCGCGGGCTGCCCGCGACGTCCCTCGGCTGGGGGCTGTGGGAGGAGGCCAGCGGCCTGACGGGCGCGCTGGACGAGCGGGACACCCGGCGGATGGCCCGGGCGGGCATGCTGCCCCTGCCGACCGAGCGGGCCCTGGCCCTGTTCGACCTCGCGCTCCGGCGCGGCGACCCGGTCCTGTACCCGCTGCGCCTGGACACCTCCCGGCCCGAGGGCCCGGACGGTGCCCCCGAGGTGCTGCGCGGGCTGCTGCACACGCCGTTGCGCCGGGCCGCCCGGGAACCCTCCGGCGGGGACGGGCTCGCCGCCCGCCTGGCGCCGCTGCCGCGCCCCGGCCGGCTCGCCGCCCTGACGGAGGCCGTACGGGCCCAGGCAGCCGCCGTCGCCGGGTACGACACGGCCGACGCGGTGCCGCCCGGTCGGCACTTCAAGGACCTCGGCTTCGACTCCCTGGCCTCGGTCGAGCTGCGCAACCGCCTGGGTTCCGCGGTCGGGCTGCGGCTGCCGAGCACCCTGGTCTTCGACCACCCGACACCCGAGGCGGTGGCCGCCTACGTGGACGGCCGGCTGTTCCCGGACGCGTCCGGCGCCCCGGAGGCGGACCCGCCGGGCCCGGCCGCCGAGGCCCTCGGGCACCTCGCCGCGCTGGAGGCGGCGCTGGACGGTTGGCGGGACGCGGCCGGGGACGCGGCCGGTGAACGCGGGGCGATCGAGGCGCGGCTGACGGCCCTGCTCGGCAGATGGAGCGCCACGGGCGGCGGGGACTCCCGCACGGCCGTCGACGACGTCGACGACGAGGAACTGTTCGCACTTCTCGATCAGCGGTTCGGTGAGGGGAACGAGGGACGATGAGCGGGGACCAGGAGACCACCGAGACCAAGCTGCGCCGCTACCTGCGGCGGACGGCCGGGGACCTGGAGGCCGTCAGCGCGCGGCTGCGGGAGACCGAGTACCGGGCCGGCGAGCCGATCGCGGTCGTCGGCATGGGCTGCCGGTTCCCCGGCGGCATCGACAGCCCGGCCGCCCTGTGGGAGTTCCTCGTGGCGGACGGCGACGCCGTCTCCGGCCCGCCCGCCGACCGCGGCTGGGACACCGCCGCCCTCGACGGATGCGCCGGAGGGTTCCTGCACGACGCCGCCGGCTTCGACGCGGACTTCTTCGGCATCTCGCCGCGCGAGGCACTGGCCATGGACCCGCAGCAGCGGCTGCTCCTCGAGGTCGCCTGGGAAGCCCTGGAGCGCGCCGGTTTCGACCCCGCGTCGCTCGGCGGCACCGCCACGGGGGTCTTCGCCGGAGTCGGCGCCGTCGACTACGGGCCGCGCCCCGACGAGGCGTCACCGGACGTGCTCGGATACCTGGGCACGGGCACGGCCTCCAGCGTGGCCTCCGGCCGGGTGGCGTACGCGCTCGGCCTCGAGGGCCCGGCGCTGACCGTGGACACCGCCTGCTCCTCCTCCCTCACCGCGACCCACCTGGCCATGCAGTCGCTGCGCCGCGGGGAGTGCACGACCGCGCTCGCGGGCGGCGCCACCGTCATGAGCACCCCCGGCGCGTTCACCGAGTTCCGCAGCCAGGGAGGACTGGCCGCGGACGGCCGGTGCAAGCCCTTCGCCCAGGCCGCCGACGGCTTCGGACTGGCCGAAGGCGTCGGCCTCCTGGTGCTGCAGCGGCTGTCCACGGCACAGCGGGAGGGCCGCCGGGTGCTGGCCGTGCTGCGCGGCTCGGCGGTCAACCAGGACGGCGCCAGCAACGGCCTCACCGCCCCCAACGGCCCGGCTCAGCAGCGGGTGATCCGGCAGGCGCTCGAGGACGCCCGGCTCGGCCCCGCCGACGTCGACTACGTCGAGGCGCACGGCACCGGCACCACCCTGGGCGACCCCATCGAGGCCCACGCCCTGCTGGAGACCTACGGCGCCGGACGGCCCGGGGACGCCCCGCTGTGGATCGGCTCGGTGAAGTCCAACATCGGGCACACCCAGGCGGCCGCCGGCGTCGCGGGCCTGATCAAGACGGTGCTCGCCCTCCGGCACGGCCGGCTGCCCCGCATCCTCCACCTCGACACCCCCTCGTCGCGGATCGACTGGGACATGGGCGCCGTCGTACCGCTCGGCGAGACCCGGCCGTGGCCGCGCGGCACCCGCCCGCGCCGCGCGGGAGTCTCCTCGTTCGGCATCAGCGGGACCAACGCGCACGTGCTCGTCGAAGAGGCCCCCGAACCGGACCCGGCCCCGCGGCCACCGGCCGGCGGCCAGGAGGAAGGGCTGTATCCGCTGCTCCTGTCCGGCCGGACCGGGGACGCCCTGCGGGCCCAGGCCGAACGGCTCGCCGCCCACCTGGAGCGGCCCGGCGCCGACCCGCTGCCGGACACCGCCTTCACCCTCGCCACCCGGCGCACCGCGTTCGAACACCGCGCCGTCGTCCTCGGCGGCCGCGCGGACGCCCCGGCCGCCCTGCGCGCCGTGGCCCGGGAGGAGCCCCACGCCCGAGCGGTCACCGGCACGGCGCGCCCGGGCCGGAAGGTCGTGATGGTCTTCCCGGGGCAGGGGTCGCAGTGGGCGGGGATGGCCGCCGGACTGCTGGCCGCCTCGCCGGTCTTCGCCCGCCGCATGCGCGACTGCGAGCAGGCGCTGGCCCCCCACGTCGACTGGTCGCTGACCGAGGTGATCGCCGGCGGGGCGCCGCTGGAGCGGGTGGACGTCGTCCAGCCCGCGCTGTTCGCGGTGATGGTGTCGCTGGCGGAGCTGTGGCGGGCCCACGGCGTCGAACCGGCCGCGGTGATCGGGCACTCCCAGGGGGAGATCGCGGCCGCCTGCGTCGCCGGCGCCCTGTCGCTCCAGGACGCCGCGAAGGTGGTCGCGGTGCGCGCCAAGGCGCTGCGGTCCCTCGCCGGCAGCGGCGGCATGGTCTTCCTGGCCCGCTCCGCGGAGCAGGCCGAAACGCTGCTCGCGCCGTACGGCGGCGCCCTGTCGATCGCCTCGGTCAACGGCCCGGGGGCGGTGGTGGTGGCCGGCCCCCGGGAGCACCTGGACGCGCTGCTCGAGGCCTGCGCGGCCGACGGCGTCCGGGCCCGGAACATCCCGGTGGACTACGCCTCCCACTCGGCCATGGTCGAGCCGCTGCGCGAGGAGCTGACGGCCGCGCTGTCCGGTGTCGTCGCCCGCACCGCGCCCGTGCCCCTGTACTCCACGACGACCGGTGAGCCGATCGACACCGCCGCCATGGGAGCCGACTACTGGTACCGCAACCTCCGCGAACCGGTGCGGTTCGAGACGGGGACGAGACTGCTGGCCGAGGCGGGCTTCGACGCCTTCGTCGAGGTGAGCCCGCAGCCGGTGCTGGGCCCCGGCATCGAGGCGACCCTGGAGGCGGCGGGCGCCGACGCCGTGGTCCTCAGCACCCTGCGGCGGGACGCGGGCGGAGCCGACCGGTTCCTGACGGCGCTCGCCGAGGCGCACGTGAGCGGCGTACGGGTCGACTGGCGGGCCGCCGCACCGGACGGCGCCGTGGCCGAACTCCCCTGCTACCCCTTCCAGCACCGCCCGTTCTGGCACACGGCACCCGGCCGCCCGGCCGAGGGCGCCGGCCCGCAGCGGCGCTACCGGGTGGAGTGGCGGGACGCCGCGTGGGAAACGGCCCCGCTCACCGGCCCCGTCCTCCTGGTGACCGGCCGTCAGGTCCCCGGCACCTGGTACGACACGGTCCGCGCGGCCCTCGAACGCGCCGGTGCGACGGTCACCGCCGTCGACTGCGGCGGACCGTCACGCTCCGCGACGGCGGCGGCCCTGCGCGCGGCCGTGGCCGCCGGGGAGCCGGCGGCGGTTCTCTCGCTGCTCGCCCTGGACGCTCCCGCGGACGGCACCGCCGCCGCGCCGCACCTGCCGGCGTGGCGGACCCTGACCCTGGCCCAGGCCCTGGGCGACGCCGGCGTCGAGGCGCCGCTGTGGGTCCTGACCCGGCGCGCCGTGGCCGTGACCGAGGAGGACGCGGAGCCCGACCCCGCCCAGACGGCGGTGAGCGGCCTCGGCCGGGTCGTCGGCCTGGAACACCCCGGGCGCTGGGGCGGGTCGATCGACCTGCCCGCGCCGGACGGGGACCTCGCCGCGGCGATGACGGCGGTGCTCGCCCGGCCCCGGGACGAGGACCAGGTCGCGGTCCGCGCGACCGGGACCAGGGTTCCCCGGCTCGTGCCCGCCCCGGCCGACGCGTCCGCCGCCGCGCGCGGCTGGTCGCCGCGCGGCACCGTCCTGGTGACCGGAGGCACCGGCGGGATCGGCGCCCATGTCGCGCGCCGCCTGGCGCGCGCGGGCGCCGCACATCTCGTACTCACCAGCAGACGGGGCCCGAACGCGCCGGGGGCCGCGCGGCTCAGGGACGAACTGGCCGCTCTGGGCGCCGGGGTGACCCTCGCCGCCTGCGATGTCGCGGACCGGGAGGCGCTGGCCGCGCTGCTGGCCGAGGAGCGCGCGCTCGGCCGGAACGTCGAGGCCGTCTTCCACACGGCCGGCATACCGCAGTCCACGCCGCTGGACCGCATCACCGAGGAGGAGTTCGCGAGCGTCACCGCCGCCAAGACCGCCGGGACGGCGCACCTCGACGAGCTCTGCCCCGACGCGGACGCCTTCGTGCTGTTCTCGTCGAACGCCGGGGTGTGGGGCGCGGCCCGGGCGGGCGCCTACGCGGCGGCCAACGCCTTCCTGGACGGCTTCGCGCGGCGGCGTCGGCACCGCGGGCTGCCCGCCGTGTCCGTCGCGTGGGGGCTGTGGGACGGACCGGGCATGGCCGGCGATGCGGGCCAGGACTTCCTGCGCCGCCAGGGCGTGCGGCCGATGCCGCCCGAGCAGGCCCTCGCCGAACTGGGCACGTGCCTGGACCACGACGAGGCCTGCGTCTCCGTCGCCGACCTAGACCTGCGGGCGTTCCTCGACCTCATGGGCGCCGCACGGCACCGGCCGCTGTTCGACGAGCTCGCACGGACGCTGCCCCCCGTTCCCGCGGCCGGCCGCGCGCGGGAGGAGGGCGGGCAGGGCCGCTCCCGGCTGCGGGAGAAGCTGCTGCCGCTGTCGGCCGGGGAACGGCGGGAACACCTGCTGCGCCTGGTGCGGGCCGAGGCCGCCGCGGTGCTCGGGCACACGGACGCCGGGGCCCTCGACGGGGACCGCGCCTTCCGGGACCTCGGCTTCGACTCGATGACCGCGGTGCAGCTCCGCAACCGGCTCACCGCGCTCACCGGTCTGCGCGAGGCGACCACCCTGGTCTTCGACCGGCCCAGCGTGACCGCCCTCGCCGACTACCTGATGGACCGGCTGTTCGGCGCGGAGGAGACCCCGGCCGGCGGGGCGGAGTCCGGGCCGGGGCCGCGGCCCGCCGCCGGCGACGCCGCGCCCGGGGACGACCCGATCGCCGTCGTGGGCATGGCCTGCCGGTTCCCCGGCGGCATCGACTCCCCGGACGGCCTGTGGGAGTTCGTCGCCGCCGGCCGGGACGCCGTCTCGGAGATACCCGCCGACCGGGGCTGGGACCTCGACCGCCTCTCGGGCCCCGCCGCCGACGGCACGGCCGGCCCCCGTCACGGGGCCTTCCTCGACGGCGCGGGGGACTTCGACGCGGCGTTCTTCGGGATCTCGCCGCGCGAGGCGCTGGCGATGGACCCGCAGCAGCGCCAGGTCCTCG
>NZ_JBEXTV010000092.1:0-6800 GCF_040628835.1 Streptomyces sp. NPDC006134
CCAGGCCAGCACAGAGCACCGAAGGAGCCTTCACTACCCATGGCGGATTGTGCCAGGAAGGCCAAGGGCTGCGCGTAGACGGTTCCATGAACCGGCGGATCTTCAAGGGGCCGCGATTCGGAGACGCAGGCTGGCTCGCCCGCTGCCAGCTTGCCGAGAAGCACCGATAAAGCCAGAGATCACCCCCTTTGCCCCATTGGCCCGCATCTTTGAAAGTCTGCGAAATCGTGTCCCCGCAGCCGTAAACTCGCAGCTCACATAACTGCTCCCCGCGCCCGCGGGGATGACCCCCAGTGGAAACACCTCCACCAACGGCGCTCGCCTCCGCCATGACATTCGGCTACGACGAAGAGAAGATCTCCTTCGGAGAGCTCCTCAGCCCCCCTGGGCCACACGCCCGCGAAAGTGCCGACATCTTGATTTAGACCGTGTCCTGCGTGGTGAGGCGGACGAGTCGCTTGTAGCAGCAGAGGGCGGCGGCAAAACCGAGGAACCTCAGGTAGTTGCGGGGTTCTCGTTCGTAGCGGGGACTGAGTCTGCGGTAGCCAGACAGCCAGGAGACGGTGCGTTCGATCACCCATCCATGTCGGGCTGGCCGTTCACTGGAGCCGGTGCCTTTGCGCGCGATCCGGACTCCGATCCGCTTGCCGTGTAGCCACGTTCACAGATCAGGGCGGTCATAGGTTTGGCGGCGTGCAGACGCTGAGGCTTGGAGTAGCGGCCGTGGTGGGGGTCGTGTTTCGTTTGGTGACCCGCCATCATGGGCTTCAGCCCTTCACCGTCATGGGCGTTGGCGGCTGAGACGCCGACGACCAGGGGCAGTCCGTTCGCGTCCGACAAGATGTGCGTCTTGGAACCCGGCTTGCTCCGGTTCGCAGAGCTCGGGCGCGTGCGTTCGTCCCATTTTTCGCCCTGCCATGGGCCGAGTCGAGGATGACGCGGGAAGCGTCGGGCAGGCCAGCGTCGTCGAGCCGGTGCAGGGTCGCCTCGTGCAGCCGGCTCCAGACCGGGTCACCATCCCCCTCACCACGGAGGACGCGGTCTTGGGCGAGCCGCGTCGGTGGTGTGGCGCAGGCGGTCCGGCTCCCGGGCCCCGCCCACGCGGCCGTTCGGCCGCCGCGTCGCCGCGTCGCCGCACCCAGTGGTATAGTGGGGGTAGTACCCTTCTTCACCTCTTCGTGGGTGCCGGTACTCGTTACTTTCTCTGCGTTTCCGCATCTCTGCGTCCTTTCTCCCGTTCGCTGTTTCGCCCGTCCTTCGTCGACCGGCGCGACAGCTTCCGGCACCACCTCGTGAGCAGGCTTTCACGCCGTGGCCGAGGTGTGTTTCCCGCCGTCGCGGAGGCGGGCGCGTTCGCCCTCCCGCGTACGGATCTCTCCCCCCCTTCCCCCCTTCCCCCCTTCCCTCCCATTCCTGACATCCGCCGTCCGTGAAAGGTCCGATCCTCATGACCACCACACTCGAACACCCCTCTCTGCGGCCTTCCCCGGCCGGGACCGTCACCGGCGTCCTCGATGTCGACGCGGGCGGGAAGGGGCATCTGCGCGGCGCGAGCTGCCTGCCCGAGCCGTCCGATCCGTCCCTCTCCCCCGCGCTGATCCACCGGTACGGGCTGCGCAAGGGCGACCTCGTCGAAGGGGTCCGCGGCTCCCAGCGCGCCGTGGCCGATGTCGTCCGGGTGAACGGCCTGGCACCCGAACAGCTCCGCGGCAGGCGCCGCTTCCGGGACCTGACGCCGCTGCATCCGTACCGGCGGCTGCGCCTCGAACACCCGGCGGCGGGGCTGACGGGGCGCGTCGCCGACCTGATCGCCCCGGTCGGCAAGGGCCAGCGCGGGCTGCTCGTGGCCCCGCCCAAGACCGGCAAGACCGTCGTCCTCCAGCAGATCGCCGCGGCCGTCGCCGGCAACCATCCCGAGTGCCGGCTGATGGTGGTGCTGCTCGACGAGCGGCCGGAGGAGGTCACCGACATGCGGCGCTCGGTGCGGGGCGAGGTGTACGCCTCGACCTTCGACCAAGGCCCCCGGCAGCACATCGCCCTGGCCGGCCTCGTCGTCGAACGGGCCAAGCGGCTCGTCGAGGCCGGCGAGGACGTCGTCGTCCTCCTCGACTCCCTGACCCGGCTGTGCCGGGCGCACAACAACGCCGCGAGCTCCGGCGGACGGACCCTCAGCGGCGGTGTCGACGCGGGCGCACTGCTCGGTCCCAAGCGGTTCTTCGGCGCCGCGCGGCAGACCGAGGAGGGCGGCTCGCTCACCATCCTCGCCACCGCCCTGGTGGAGACCGGCTCCCGCGCCGACGACTTCTACTTCGAGGAGCTCAAGGGCACGGGCAACATGGAGCTCCGCCTGACCCGCGAACTCGCCGCCCGCCGGGTCTTCCCCGCCGTCGGCCTGGACGCCTCCGGCACCCGGCGCGAGGAACTCCTGCTGTCGGGCGCCGAATCGAGCGCCGTACGCGGGCTGCGGCGGGCCCTGCGGGCCAGGGACGGCCAGGCCGGCCTGGAGACGCTGCTGGAGCGGATGCGCGGCACGCCGGACAACGCCACGTTCCTGCGGCGGGTCCGGCCGACACTGCCCGGCGGCTGACCGGGCGTCCACCGGCCACGGCGGGGGACGGCCGCCGTACGCCGCCGCGTCCGTTCCGGACGGCGTGTGGCATCCGGGTGCTCGCGGACGCGGACCGGCCCCGGCAGCGCGGCGTTCGGCGGACCCCTTCCTACGTTTGCGGTATGACTGTCGGATTTTCTTCCCGGGTGGTGGCGTCCTCCTGCGCTCTGTGCGTCGCGGGTCTGCTGGTGCTCGCGCCCGGCGCCGCGGCCGTCCGCACGCGGCCACCGGATCCCGGTACGCCCGGCGGGCCGGAGGTGTCGGGGCCGCAGCCGTCCCTGCTGCACCGTTCCGGCACCCAGGTCCGGCCGCGTCCGGGGACGCCGGCGCCGCCCGCCGTCTCCGCCCTGTCGTGGGTGGTCGCCGACGCGGGCACCGGCGACGTGCTCGCCGCCCACGACGCGCACCGGAGGCTGCCGCCCGCCAGCACCCTGAAGACACTGTTCGCGCTGACGGTCCTGCCGGTGCTCCCGGGAGGCATCCGCCACACGGTGCGCCCGCAGGAGCTGGCGGGGATCGGGCCGGGCAGCAGTCTGGCCGGGGTCGCCGAGGGCCGCACGTACCGGGTCGCCGACCTGTGGCACGGCGTCTTCCTCAGCTCCGGCAACGACGCCGTGCGCGTCCTGTCCGCGCTGAGCGGCGGCTGGCGCGCCACGGCCGCCCGGATGCAGGCCAAGGCCCACGAGCTGGGCGCGCACGACACACGGGTGCTGTCGCCCGACGGCTACGACACGCCGGGCCAGGTCTCCTCGGCGTACGACCTCGCGGTCTTCGGCCGGGCCGGGCTGCGCAACCCGGACTTCGCCCGGTACTGCGCCACCGTCGAGGCCCTCTTCCCCGGCCGTGCCGGGGGGACGTACGGCATCCGGAACACCAACCGGCTGCTGGCCGGCACCGGCGATGTGCGGCCGTATCCGGGACTGATCGGCGTGAAGAACGGCTACACCAGCAAGGCCGGCCACACGCTCGTCGCCGCCGCCCGCCGGCACGGGCGGACCCTGGTGGTGACGGTGATGAACCCTCAAAAGGGCGGCGGTCCGGCGGTGTACGAGGAGACCCGGGCACTGCTCGACTGGGGCTTCGGGGCGGCCGGGCGGGTCGATCCGGTCGGTTCGCTGGACGCCCTGCGCGCCCGGCCGCTGCCGAGCTCCGAGACCGCACCCGTCGCCACGGGACGGCCGGAGGAGGTGGCCGTGGCGCGGCCGGAGGAGGAAGGGCCCGGCTGGCCGGAGACGGGGATGATCTCGGGCGCCGCCGGGCTCGGCGCGAGCGCGGTGGCGCTGCTGCTGCGGCTCGTGAGGAACCGGGTCGAGTGGAAGTGACGGGGCGCGCCGCTCCGGCTGCGGGCGGGTCCGGGGTTCCGGGCCCCGGGGGCCCGGGGACCCGGGGGCCCGGGGGCCCGGGGACCCGGGGCCGAGGACGGGGCTCGGGGATCCGGGTCCGGGTCCGTGGCCGGGCGGAGGGGGTGGCGCCGGAAGCGGCCGGGACGGCCGGTCAGAAGACCGACAGGCCGGTGAGGGTGGTGAAGCGGTCCAGGGCGGCCACTCCGGCCACCGAGTTGCCCCGCTCGTCCAGGCCGGGGCTCCACACGCACAGCGTGCACCGGCCGGGGACGACGGCGATGATGCCGCCGCCGACGCCGCTCTTGCCAGGCAGGCCCACCCGGTAGGCGAAGTCGCCGGCCGCGTCGTACGTCCCGCAGGTCAGCATCACCGCGTTGACCTGCTTGGCCTGGCTGCGGCTGAGCAGGCGGGAGCCGTCGGCGCGGACGCCGTGCCGGGCGAGGAAGGTGGTGGCCAGGGCGAGGTCGGCGCAGGACGCGGCGAGGGAGCACTGGCGGAAGTACTGCTCCAGCAGGACCGGCACCGGGTTGTCGATGTTGCCGTAGGAGGCCATGAAGTGGGCCAGGGCGGCGTTGCGGTCGCCGTGTGCGGACTCGGAGGCGGCGACCTCCTCGTCGAAGGCCAGCTCCGGGTTGCCGCTCTCGGCGCGCAGGAAGGCGAGCAGTTCGCCGGCGGCGTCGCCGGTACGGGTGTGAAGGCGGTCGGTGACGACGAGGGCGCCCGCGTTGATGAACGGATTGCGCGGGATGCCGTTCTCGTACTCCAGCTGCACCAGGGAGTTGAACGGGTTGCCGGAGGGCTCGCGGCCCACGTGCTCCCACAGCCGGTCGCCCTCGCGGGCCAGGTCGAGGGCGAGGGTGAAGACCTTGGTGATGGACTGCGCCGAGAACGGCTCCCGCCAGTCCCCCACGCCGTACACCGTGCCGTCCAGCTCGGCGACGGCCATGCCGAAGCGGCGCGGGTCACGGGCGGCGAGCGCCGGGATGTAATCGGCGGCCCGGCCGCTGCCGGGGGTGTGCTCGATCTCCTCGGCGATGCGCTCCAGGACCGGCTGGAAGGTCCTGGAGGAAGGGGACGAGGAGGAAGACGAGGGGGGTGGGGGCAGGGGGGACGAGGGGGGTACTGCCATGATCGCCATTGTTCCTTTCCGCCGGTCCCGGCGCGCGTGCGCCGGTCAGGCCAGGGGTGCGCCGCTGCCGGCGAGGACCTCGGGCCGCAGCAGGCCGGTGAGCTTGTCGGCGGGCAGCAGGCCCTTCTCCAGGACGAGCTCGGCCACGCCGCGGCCGGTGGCGAGGGCCTCCTTGGCGATGCCGGTGGCGGCGGTGTACCCGATGTGCGGGTTGAGGGCGGTGACCAGGCCGATGGAGTTCTCCACGCTCGCGCGCAGCGCCTCGGTGTTGGCGGTGATGCCGTCCACGCAGCGTTCGGCGAGGGTGAGGCAGGCGGCGCGCAGGTGGGTGACCGACTCCGACAGGGAGTGCAGGATGACCGGCTCGAAGGCGTTGAGCTGGAGCTGTCCGGCCTCGGCGGCCATGGTGATGGTGACGTCGTTGCCGATCACCTCGAAGGCGACCTGGTTGACGACCTCGGGGATCACCGGGTTGACCTTGCCGGGCATGATCGACGAACCGGCCTGCACGGGCGGCAGGTTGATCTCGCCGAGGCCGGCGCGCGGTCCGGAGGAGAGCAGGCGCAGGTCGTTGCAGCTCTTGGAGAGCTTGACGGCGATCCGCTTCAGCACGCCCGACATCTGGACGAACGCCCCGCAGTCCTGGGTGGCCTCCACCAGGTTGACGGCGGTGACCAGGGGCAGTCCGGTGATGCCGGAGAGGTGGCGGCGGGCGGCCTCGGCGTAACCGGCGGGGGCGTTGAGGCCGGTGCCGATCGCGGTGGCGCCGAGGTTGATCTCGTGGATCAGCTCGGCGGCCTCGGCGAGCCGGCTGCGGTCCTCGTCGAGCATGACGGCGTACGCCGAGAACTCCTGCCCGAGCGTCATCGGCACCGCGTCCTGGAGCTGGGTGCGGCCCATCTTCAGCACGTCGCGGAACTCGACCGCCTTGCGGGCGAAGGCGTCCTGGAGGACGGCCATCGCCTTGAGCAGGCCGCGCACCGCGAAGACCGTCGCGATCTTGACGGCGGTCGGGTAGACGTCGTTGGTCGACTGGCCGAGATTGACGTCCTCGTTGGGGTGCAGGTGCCGGTAGTCGCCCTTGGCGTGGCCGAGCAGCTCCAGCGCCCGGTTGGCGATCACCTCGTTGGCGTTCATGTTGGTGGAGGTGCCGGCGCCGCCCTGGATCACGTCGACGACGAACTGGTCGTGGAGCCGGCCGGCGCGGATCTCGCGGCAGGCGGCGACGATGGCGGCGGCCTTCTCGGGCGCGAGCAGGCCGAGCTCCTCGTTGGCGAGGGCGGCGGCCTCCTTCACGGCGGCCAGGGCGTCGATCAGGTGGGGGTGGGCGGAGATCGGGGTGCCGGTGACGGGGAAGTTCTCCGTGGCGCGCAGGGTGTGGATGCCCCAGTACGCGTCGGCGGGGACGTCGCGGTCGCCGAGCAGGTCGTGCTCGCTGCGGGTGGCTGCGGCGGTCATGGTGGTGCGGGTCTTTTCTCGGGTGGGGCGGGGTGCCGAGGGTGCGTTCCGGGAGTCCGGGAGTGGGGCGGAGTGCCGGGGTGCGTTCCGGGAGCGGGGCGGCTCGGACGTGCCCGCGCCCCAGCCGCGGGTACGCCGCGGGCGCGGCGCGTCCCGGACACGGGCACGGCGCGTCCCGGACACGGGCACGGCGCGTCCCGGACACGGGCACGGCGCGTCCCGGACACGGGCACGGCGCGTCCCGGACACGGGCACGGCGCGT
>NZ_JBEXTV010000092.1:6899-18216 GCF_040628835.1 Streptomyces sp. NPDC006134
CGGCGCGTCCCGGACACGGGCACGGCGCGTCCCGGACACGGGCACGGCGCGTCCCGGACACGGGCACGGCGCGTCCCGGACACGGGCACGGCGCGCCTCGGACGTGGGCACGGCGCGCCTCGGGCGTGGGCGCGGTTCAGGCGTGGGTCGGTGAGGGCTGCGGCGTGTCCGGGTCCAGGGCGTGGACCGGGCGGACGCCGCCGACGGGACGGCCGCCGCCGAGCACCTGCTCCCCGGCGAACTCGCCGAGCAGGGCGGGGTCGACCCCGGCGCGGGCGAGCGCGGCGGCAGCGACCGGGATGCGCGCCCGGTCGGCGCCGTCCGCGATCTTCACGGCGATGGCCCGGCCGTCGGGCAGCGCGGCGACCTGGACGCCCTCGAAGCCGTCCTTGGCGAGCAGTCCCGGCACCGCCCGCATCAGCGCGGCGACGTCCCGGCCGGTGCCGGAGGCCATCTCGGCGTGCTCGCGCATCGCGTCCGCCACGCGCGCCTCGGGGGTGCCGGGCGCGGCGGTGGTGATGCGGGCGGCGGCGCGGGCCAGGCCGTGCAGGGAGACGGCGAACAGGGGGGCGCCGCAGCCGTCGACGGTCACCCGGGCGACGCGCTGCCCGGTGAGGTCCTCGACGGTCTCGGCGACGGCCTGCTGGAGCGGGTGGGCGGGGTCGAGGTAGTCCTCCAGGGACCAGCCGTTGAGGTGGGCCGTGTACAGCATGGCGGCGTGCTTGCCGGAGCAGTTCTGGGCGAGGCGGGAGGGCGGGCGGCCCTCGCGGACCCAGGCGTCCCGCACGGCCGGGCCGAACGGCAGGTCGGGCACATTGCGCAGGTGGTCCTCGGTGAGCCCGGCGAGTGCGAGGATGCGCCGGGTGCCGGCCAGGTGGCGTTCCTCGCCGGAGTGGCTGGCGGCGGCGAGGGAGAGCAGTTCGCCGTCGAGCGGGAGACCGGCCCGGACCATGGCCACGGCCTGGACGGGCTTGAGCGCGGAGCGCGGGTAGAAGGCGGCCTCGGTGTCGCCGAGCCGGAACGGGACCCGGCCGTCCGGGCCGAGGACGACGACGGAGCCGTGGTGGACGCCCTCGACGATCCCGGCGCGTATGAGGTGGGCGACGGGGGCGTGGAGGGGCTCGCGGACCGGGGGTGCCGCCGCGAGGGAAGCGGGGGAAGCGGGGGAACTGGTGTTCATCACTGCCTGCGGGTCGTGGGCCGGTGTGCGGGTCACGCGCCGGCTCCGGGGTGGTCGGTGCGCGTGCGGCGCACGATGTCGGTCAGGGTGGCCTCGACGCGGTCGAGGTGGTGGGTCATGGCCTGCTCCGCGTCCCGGGCGGAACCGTCGGTCAGCGCCTGGAGGATGGCCCGGTGCTCGCGGTCGGACTGCTCGCGCCGGCCGCCCCGTTCGTTGAGGAACGCGGACTGGCGGGCCAGCGCGTCGCGGATCTCCTCGATGACCCGGCGGAAGACCGGGTTCTGCGTGGCTTCGGCGACGGCCAGGTGGAAGAGGGTGTCCATCGCGGCCCACGCGGTGGTGTCCGCCTCCCGCTCCATGCGGTCCAGCAGGCGCGTCAGGTGGTCGAGGTCCTCGGGTGTGCGGCGCCGCGCCGCGTACCCGGCGACCGGGATCTCGACGTGGCGGCGGACCTCCAGCAGGTCGCCGGCGGCGTAGTCGCCGAAGGTGGGGTCCTCCACCGCGGTGGCGACGACGAAGGTGCCCTTGCCGGTCCGGGAGACGGTCAGCCCCATGGTCTGCAGGGCCCGCAGCGCCTCGCGGAGCACGGGCCGGGAGACCTCCAGGGTGCGGCACAGCTCGGCCTCGGAGGGCAGCTTGTCACCGATCGCGTACTCGCCGCGTTCGATGGCGCCGCGCAGGTGGCCGAGGACCGCTTCCGTCGCGCTCACGCGCCGCGGAACCGGACCACCGGCTGTCTGGCTGTCTGACAGGTTCACGGGGCGATCGTGCGGGTCCCACCGGCCCCCTGTCAAGCGGACCGGCGGGGCCCGGCGGCGAACCGGGCCCGCGCGGCGCCGGGGAACCGGCCGGCGGCGGTTTCCCATGGTGGTGTTACCTCCACCTTCCCCCCGGGGGACACCGTCATTCCGCGGCCGGAGATCCGTACCCATACTGGAGCACATGGCCAATTCCATAGTGCTCACCGAGAAATCGCCCACCGAGAACTCCTCTCCGCGCGGAAAGGAAAGGGAGAGAGGAACAGGGAGGGAAAAGGAGAGGGAAAAGGGAAGCGATTTTTCCGAGCTCTCCCGCCGTATCGCCGACGCGGGGCTGCTCCGGCGCCGCCCCTTGTACTACACCCTCCGCTTCGGCGCGGTGGCCCTCGCGCTCGCGGGAGGGGTCACGGCCTTCCTCGCCCTGGGGGACAGCTGGTCCCAGCTGTTCGTCGCCGCCGCCCTGGCCGTGGTGTTCGGACAACTCGGGCTGGCCGCACACGACCTGGCGCACCGGCAGGTCTTCACCCGCCGGCGCCCCAGCGAGACGGGCGGCCTGCTGGTGGCCAATCTGCTGCTGGGCATGAGCTACGGCTGGTGGATGAACAAGCACACCCGCCACCACGCGAACCCCAACCACGAGGAAAAGGACCCGGACGTCGCCCCGGACATCCTGGTGTGGTCGCGGCGTCAGGCCCGCAAGGCGAAGGGACTCCCCCGTTTCGTCGGCAAGCACCAGGCCGCACTTTTCTTTCCGCTGCTGACGCTGGAGGGCCTCAATCTGAGTTTCAGCAGTTTCAAGGCGCTGCGCAGCCCGTCGATGAAACGGCCGGTTCTCGAGGGGACGCTGCTGGTCGCTCATTTCGTGCTGTACTTCGGCGGCCTGTTCACGGTCCTCCCGCCCGGCAAGGCGCTCGCCTTCGTCGCCGTGCACCAGGGCCTGTTCGGGATCTACCTCGGCTCCGTCTTCGCCCCCAACCACAAGGGGATGCCGATGATCGAGGAGGGCACGCGGCTGGACTTCCTGCGCCGTCAGGTGCTCACCTCCCGCAATGTGCGGGGCGGGGTGCTCGTCGACGCCTTCATGGGCGGGCTGAACTACCAGATCGAGCACCATCTCTTCCCCAGCATGCCGACGCCCGCCCTGGGCAGGGCCCAGGTCATCACCGAGCGGTACTGCGCCGAGCTCGGCATCCCCTACCACCAGACGGGGCTGCTCGCCTCGCACCGGGAGGCGCTGCGCCATCTGAGGAGCGTCGGGGAACCGCTGCGCCAGGCCCGCTGAGCGGACTGGGGCGGAGCGCGGACCGCAGGGCGCGGACCGCAGGGCGCGGACCGCAGGGCGCAGACCGCAGGGCGCGGGCCCTCACCTCCAGACCGCTTCGGCCAGGGCCACGCCCGCGCACGCCGCGCCCAGCCCGGCCGCCACGCTCGCCACGGCGTTGACGGTGGCGTAGCGGCGGGCCCCCGTCTCCGCCAGCCGCAGCGTCTCGTAGGAGAAGGTCGAGTACGTCGTCAGTGCCCCGCACAGACCGGTGCCCAGCAGCAGCTGCAGACGGGAGCCGGCGGCCCCGGCCAGCGCCGCGCCGGTCAGCAGGCCGAGGACGAGGCAGCCGACGACGTTGACGGTGAAGGTGCCCCAGGGGAACACCGAGTCGTGCCGGGACTGCACGGCACGGTCGGTGAGGTAGCGCAGCGGGGCGCCGACCATGGCGCCCGCGACGACCAGCAGCCAGTTCACCGCGGCTTCCCGCCCTTCCCCCGCGGGACGCCGGGAGCGCCGTCGGGGGTGTCCTCCCGGCCCCCGTACCTGATCACCTCGCAGTCGTCGAGGACGGCGAGGCCCTCGGTGACCAGCTCGTCGAGCTGCGGCAGGAAGGCTCGTACGCGGTCTTCGGTGTCGATGATCACGACGGCCACCGGGAGGTCCTCGCTCAGGGACAGCAGCCGTGTGGTGTGGATCAGACGGGAGGCCCCGAAGCCCTCGACGCCGCGGAAGACGCCGGCGCCCGCGAGGCCGGCCGCGCGCGCCCGGTGGACGATCTCCGAGTACAGGGGCCGGTGGTGCCAGGTGTCGTTCTCGCCGACGAAGACGGTCAGGCGCAGGGCGCTGCCGGCCGATCTCATCATGGCTGCCTCCGTTCCAGGGCGCGGCGGGCCGCCCAGGACCCGAGCCACACCGCCGTGAGCGCCGCGAGCGGGGTCGCGGCGAGGTAGGCCAGGGCCGTGCGGACGTGGCCGGTGCCGATCAGCTGCCGGATGTCGACGGCGTACGTCGAGAAGGTGGTGAAGCCG
Source organism: Streptomyces sp. NPDC006134 (assembly GCF_040628835.1). NCBI lineage: Bacteria > Bacillati > Actinomycetota > Actinomycetes > Kitasatosporales > Streptomycetaceae > Streptomyces > Streptomyces sp. NPDC006134. Next base: position 11,130 of record NZ_JBEXTV010000092.1, read on the forward strand.
CCGAGCACGCCCGTGCCGAAGAAGGGCCGCACGAGCCGGTGGACGGTCCGCGGGCCGGTGAGGACGGCCATGAAGACGCCGATCACGGCGCAGCCTGCGACGTTGACCCAGAAGGTCGTCCAGGGGAAGCCCCCGGTGTGCGCCGGCCACCAGAGGGACGCGGCGTAGCGGGCCGCGGCGCCCGTGCCCCCGCCGAGGGCGACGGCCGCGACCACCGGGGCCTGGGTGCGCCCGGCAGACCGCCGCGGGGCGGCCGGCCGGACACCGAGGCCCTGTGCTTCGGGGGCTGTCATGCCGGTGCGTCTCCTCCTCGCCGCGGATCGGGTCTCCGGGCACACACTGCCGCGAGCAGGGGGCGGGCGGCGGCACCGGTGCTGCGGTCGGGGCAGGGCGGGCTCCCGCGCCGCGCCGTGGGGCGATCGCGGCCGGACCGTGCCGGGAACAGGCTAACGCCGCAGGTGGGCGAGGGTCACTTCGGGGCGGGCGCCTCACGGGCGCCGGTCGCCGTCCGGTGGCCGGAGCGGCGGCGGGTGAGGTGGAGGGCGGCGTTCCCCTCGCCGTCGACGGCCGGAACGGACCGCCGCGCCGCGGGGAACCATCCCGGGCGGAGCCCGGGCCCCGCCCGGAGACGGGGAGGCGGCGCAGGGGCCAGGGGACCCGGGTGAGACGGAGCCCGGGCCCCGCCCGGGGCCAGGCCCAGGTCCGGGGCCAGGTCCAGGTCCGGGGCCAGGCCCAGGTCCGGGGCCAGGTCCGGGTCCGGGGCCGGGGCCGGGGCCGGGGCTCCTGCGGGCTCAGCGGTGGCCGAACCAGGCCATCGCCGGCAGCGCCCGGTCGTCGTAGCCGAACAGGGCCTGGTTCTCCCAGCCGTTGCCGGAGGACGGGTCGGCGGGGTCCCAGCCGTTGCCGTTCACGGCGGTCCAGGTCGCCTCCCAGGAGAAGACGCCGAGACCGCGGCCGTTCGGGACGGCCTCCACGATGCTCGCGATGTCGTTCATCCACCTGGTCTGGCCGGCGGTGGTGGCCGGGTAGCCGGCGACCAGCTCGCCGGGGAGGTCGATGATGTTCTCGTGCGCGTCCTCGCTGTCGAGGCGGAAGGGGTAGGCCGTCTCGGCGACGAAGACGGGCTTGCCGTAGCGGGCGGCGGCGTCGTCCAGGGTGGTCTGGAAGTCGTACAGCGAGCCGTGCCAGTAGCCGTAGTACGACAGGCCGATGGCGTCGAACTTCACGCCGTTGGCGACGGCCGAGTCGAACCACCGGCGGGTGCCGGCGAGGTCACCGCCCTTGGCGAGGTGCAGGGCGACGGTCGTGGAGGGTCCGACCGCCTTGACCGCGTCGTAGCCGGAGTTGAGCAGTCCGGCGAGCTGCGGCCAGTTGTCCGTCGAGCCCTCGTTCCACAGCATGCCGCCGTTGATCTCGTTGCCGACCTGGACCATGTCGGCGGTGGTGCCCTGGGCCTTCAGCGCGTTCAGCACGTCGTACGTGTGGTGGTACACGTCCGTCTTCAGCTGGCTGTAGGAGTGCCCGGCCCAGGCGGCCGGCTTGGACTGGGCGCCCGGGTCGGCCCAGGTGTCCGAGTAGTGGAAGTCGACGAGCAGCTTCATGCCCTGCGCCTTGACGCGCTTGGCGAGGGCGAGGACCCGCGTCTTGTCGTTGTAGCCGTCGGCCGGGTTCACCCAGACCTTGAGCCGGGCGTGGTTCATGCCCGCGGACTTCATGATGGCGAGCGGGTCGGCCGTCGTGCCGGAGCCGGTGCGGTAGACCCCGCCCAGCGCCTCGCTCTTGGCGAGGGAGGAGACGTCGGCGCCGTGGATGGTGGTGCCGGACGTGCCCGGGGCGAAGGTGAGGTCGTCGACGTTGATCCAGTTGCCCGCGTTGGCGTCGCTGTTGACGCTGATCGTGCACTGGTTGTTCGTGACGTTCACCGGCACGACGATCCGCAGCCAGCCGCTGGCGGAGACCGGGAGGTCGGTGCGCTGTTCGGCGCCGCCGCAGTTCTTGAGGGCTATGTACGCCGCGTTCTGGCCGCCGCCGGAGCGGACCCAGGCGGTCAGCTTGTACCTGCCGTTGGTCAGGCCGGAGAGGTACTGGTACGTCTCCACCTTGTAGGCGGTGGACGCCCAGTGGCTCAGCCGGTGGCTGCCGCCGTGGCCGCCGGCCTCGGTGAACGAGGCGCCGGCCGAGCCGTACTCCGACCAGCCGCTGGGCGTGCCGGTTCCGGTGCCGTCGGTCTCGAACCCGCCGTTGGTGAGCGTGCTCGCCGCCTGGGCGGTCTGCGCCGGAAGCGCGGTGAGGGCGAGCCCCGCGGCCAGCGGCGGCAGCAGGGTCCTGAGGGTGCGTCCGGGATGGAACATCGTCGTCCGTCGTCCCTTCGACGTCGGGGGTGGGGAGCCCGTCACGTGGTCGTGAGGGGCCCCCTCCGCCCGCGGCTCGCCGGCTCGCACGGGCGGAGGGGAGTGACGGGTCCGCGGCTCAGCCGTCGAGCCGTACGACCCGGACGGCTCCCGCCGGGACCGTGAGGCGGCCCGCGGCGCGCTCGCCGGACGGCAGCTCGGTGCCGGGGGCGTCCAGCGGCACCTCGGCGTCCGACGCGGAGTGGTTGATCGCGAACAGGTAGGTGCCGGACTCGCCGGTGCGGCGCACCACCTCGACGTCGTGCGGCAGTGCGGCGCGGGGGGCGATGCGGGCGTCCCGGGCCGCCCGGTCCAGCACCGCATCCAGGCCCTCGGCGCCGAGGCGGGTGGAGACGTACCAGGCGGTGCCCTCGCCGAGGCGGTGGCGGGTGACGGCCGGGTGGCCGGCGGCCGGGCCGTCGGCGTACGTCCACACGGTCTCGGCGCCGCGCGGCACGACGAACTCCGTCCACACGTCCCCGGCCGGTCCGGTGCCGTCCGGGCCGGTCAGCCGCACCCGCTCCCCCGCCGGCAGCGGCGAGAACTCCTCCACCGTCAGCCCGAGGACGTCGCGCAGCGCGCCCGGGTGGGGGCCCTCGTGGACGGCGTCGTGCTCGTCGACGATGCCGGAGAAGTACGACACGACGAGGGTGCCGCCCCCCTCGACGTACCGGCGGAGGCTGGTCCCGGCCGCCTTCGTCATCAGGTACAGGGCGGGGATGACGACCAGGGGGTACGCCGACAGGTCGGCTTCGGGGTGGGCGAAGTCGACCGTGAGGTGGCGGTCGTAGAGGACCTCGTAGAAGGCGTCGGCGCGCTCGCGGGCGTCGTGGTCCTCGCTGGGGCGCCACGGGAGCGTCTGCGCCCACCAGGAGTGCCAGTCCCACAGCATCGCCGCGTCCGCCTCGGTGCGGGTGCCGCGGAGCTCGGACAGGGCGCCGAGCGTGGCGCCGAGTCCGACGACCTCGCGCCACACACGGGTGCCGGTGCCGCCGTGCGGGACCATCGCCGAGTGGAACTTCTCGGCGCCGCGCCGGGACTGGCGCCACTGGAAGAACAGGGCGCCCTCGGAGCCGCGGGCGACGTGGGCGAGGGAGTTGCGGGCCATCTGGCCGGGGGCCTTGGCGGGGTTGCGGGGCTGCCAGTTGACGCCCGAGGTGGAGTGCTCCAGCAGCAGCCAGGGGGCGCCGCCGGCGACGGAGCGGGTGAGGTCGGCGGCCATCGCCAGGTTGACATGGGTGCGGCGGCCGTCGGTGATCAGGTAGTGGTCGTTGGTGACGAGGTCGACCTCGCGGCCCCAGGCCCAGTAGTCGACGGAGTCGCACTGGCTCAGGGCCGTCATGAAGTTGGTGGTGACCGGAATGCCGGGCGAGAGGCGGTGCAGGATGTCCCGCTCGGCGACGAAGTTCTCGCGCAGGGTGGCGTCGGCGAACCGGCGGTAGTCCAGCGCCTGGGCCGGGTTGCCGACCGTGGGGGTCAGGCGCGGCGGGTCGATCTGGTCGAAGTCCGCGTAGCGCTGGCCCCAGAAGGCGGTCCCCCACGCCTCGTTGACCGCCTCGACCGTGCCGTACGTCCTCGCCAGCCAGCGGCGGAAGTGGGCGGCGCAGGTGTCGCAGTAGCAGGCCGAGACGGGGACGCCGTACTCGTTGTGGACGTGCCACATCGCCAGCGCCGGGTGGGCGCCGTAGCGCTCGGCGAGCTCGGTGGTGATGCGCGCGGCGGCGGCGCGGTAGGCGGGGTTGCTGTGGCAGATGGCGCCGCGGGAGCCGAACGCGTACCGCACGCCCTCGGCGGTCACCGGCAGCGCCTCGGGGTGGGCGCGGTAGAACCAGGCGGGCGGCACCACGGTCGGCGTGCCGAGGTCGACCCGGATGCCGGCCTCGTGCAGCAGGGCCAGGACCCGGTCGAGCCAGCCGAAGTCGTACTCCCCGGGCGCGGGCTCCAGCAGCGCCCAGGAGAAGATCCCGACGCTCACCATCGTGACGCCGGCCTCCCGCATCAGCCGGACGTCTTCCTGCCAGACCTCCTCCGGCCACTGCTCGGGGTTGTAGTCCCCGCCGAAGGCGAGCCCGGTCAGGCCTGCGGGGGTGGTCTCCGGCATGGGTTGTCTCCCGGTGGATCGATCGGTCGGAACATGCGGTTGGGACATACGGTTGGGCATGTGCTGGGAACGTGCACACACATCGGTGGCGACGTGAGCCCAACATAACCGCACGGAAACAATCATTGACAAGTGTCTGGGATGTTTCTCTACTGTGAACGCTCACAGAAGCATGACAGGCCCCCGCGGCAGGCGGGGGCCCAGGTCAGGGGAGAGATCCATGCCGTACACGAAGCGCCGCCGCCTCGTGACATCCGCCGTCGCCGTCGCGCTCGGCGCCACCGCCCTCGCCGCCTGCGGCTCCTCCGGCGACGACAGCGAGGCCCAGTCGGGTCCGGTCTCGCTCACGTACTGGACCTGGACGCCCGGCATGGACAAGGTCGTCGACCTGTGGAACAAGGGGCCGGGCAAGAAGGAGCAGATCACCGTCACGGCGAAGAAGCAGGCGTCCGGCGACACGCTGGTCACCAAGATCCTCACCGCGCACAAGGCGGGCAAGGCGCCCGACCTGGTCCAGGCCGAGTACCAGGCGCTGCCGACGCTGGTCAGCAACGACGCCCTCGCCGACATATCCGACGAGGTCGGCGACGTGAAGGGCAAGTTCGCCGACGGCGTCTGGCAGCAGACCACGCTGGGCACGGACGCGGTGTACGCGGTGCCGCAGGACATCGGGCCGCTGATGTTCTACTACCGCCAGGACCTGTTCGAGAAGTACGGCCTGGACGTCCCCGAGACGTGGGACGAGTTCGCCGAGACGGCGCGCAAGCTGAAGAAGGCGGCGCCCGACAAGGACCTCACCACCTTCTCCGCCAACGACTCCGGTCTCTTCGCGGGCCTGGCCCAGCAGGCCGGCGGAAAGTGGTGGACGACCTCGGGCCAGAAGTGGAAGGTCGGCATCGACGACGAGGCGACGAGGAAGGTCGCGGAGTTCTGGGGCGGTCTCGTCAAGGAGGGCGCCGTCGACAACCAGCCGATGTACACCCCGGCCTGGAACAAGGCGCTCAACACCGGCAAGCAGATCGCCTGGATCAGCGCCGTGTGGGCGCCGGGCACGCTGACCACGGCCGCGCCCGACACCCGGGGCAAGTGGGCCATGGCCCCGCTCCCCCAGTGGTCCGCGAACGAGAACCGCACCGGCAGCTGGGGCGGCTCCTCCACCGCCGTCACCACGGACTCCGAGCACAAGGACGCCGCCGCGAAGTTCGCCGCCTGGCTGAACACCGACGCCGACGCCCTGAACGCGCTCGCCAAGGAGGGCGGCATCTACCCGGCGTCCACCTCCGCCCAGCTCAGCGGCGCCTTCACCAGCCCGCCGGAGTACTTCTCCAACCAGCCGGACTTCTACACCAAGGCCGCCGAGATCGCGGAGACGACGGTGCCGGCCGCCTGGGGCCCGAACGTCAACGTCGCCTACACGTCCTTCAAGGACGCCTTCGGCGCCGCCGCCAAGAACAAGTCGGACTTCACCGCCGCCCTGGAGACCATGCAGGACGACACGGTCGCCGACCTGAAGAAGCAGGGCTTCGAGGTCGCACCGTGAGCGGCGGCACGGCACGCCGGAGGCCGTACGGGACCAGGACCGCCCCCTACGCCCACCCGTCTCCCGCCACCGCCCTCAAGGGAGCGCTTCGCGCGCCCTACTTCTTCGTCCTCCCCGCCGCCCTGCTGTTCCTGCTGTTCTTCGCCCTGCCCATCGGCTACGCGGTCTGGCTCAGCTTCCGCAAGGTGAAGGTGTCCGGCCTCGGGCTGGGCGCCGGGGCCCGTACGGAGGTGTGGGCCGGCCTGGGGAACTACGCCGACGCCCTCTCCGACAGCGAACTGCTGGACGGCGCGCTGCGCGTCCTCGGGTACGGCTGCGTCGTCGTGCCCGTGATGCTGGGCCTGGCCCTGCTGTTCGCGCTGATGCTCGACTCCGAGAAGGTCCGCCTCGCCCCGGTCACCCGCCTCGCGATCTTCCTGCCGTACGCCGTCCCCGGCGTCGTCGCGGCGCTGCTGTGGGGCTTCCTGTACCTGCCGGACGTCAGCCCGTTCTACTTCGTGCTGGACAGGCTGGGCCTGCCGCAGCCGGACCTGCTGGACGGCGGTCCGCTCTACCTCGCCCTGGCGAACATCGCGGTGTGGGGCGGCACCGGCTTCAACATGATCGTCATCTACACCTCGCTGCGGGCGATCCCGGCCGAGGTGTACGAGGCGGCGAAGCTGGACGGCGCCGGCCCGCTGCAGATCGCGCTGCGGATCAAGATTCCGATGGTGGCGCCCTCCCTGGTGCTCACCTTCTTCTTCTCGATCATCGCCACGCTCCAGGTGTTCAGCGAGCCGACCACCCTCAAGCCCCTCACCAACTCCGTGTCCACCACCTGGAGTCCGCTGATGAAGGTGTACCAGGACGCCTTCGGCAAGGGCGACATCCACGCGGCCGCCGCCCAGGCGACTCTCATCGCCCTGGTCACGCTGGTGCTGTCCTTCGGCTTCCTGCGGGCCGCGAACCGCCGCACCAAGCAGGAGGCTTCCTAATGCTGGTGTCAAGCGGCAAGCGTGACGGGCGGTGTGACTTGGTAGCACCGTCGGTCACGGATGAGGGCCCACAGGACGTTGA